>DASSBI010000341.1:0-2563 GCA_035698965.1 Gaiella sp.
CTGGTGCCCCGAGAGTGGGTAGCCCCACACGAGCACGAGGCCGAGGAGAAAGGCGGGCCAGCGCAGAATCGGTGCGTCCAGCACCCACGCGAGCACCAGGATCGTGAGGCAGATGCCGAAGCCGAAGGTCGTCACGAGAAAAGCGTTCCCGAAGCGCGTCGCCTCCGCGAACGGCGACAGGTCTGCGTAGAGGAGGTCCACGCCCGAGACCTGGAGCGCGTTCGCCGACCGGATCACGAATCCCGCGATGCCGGTGTTCAGCGCGAGGAACGCGCCGAGCGTGCCGAGGAGGTAGACACGGCGCTCCACGCGCGGGTCGACGACACGCGGCAGGACGAGCAGCCGGATCCCGACCACGCCGATCATCAGCGCGAGCGAGGCGAAGAGCGCCCAGCGGGCGACGTCGTCGCGCCACGTCACGCCGGACGCGCCGACCGCCTCCGTCGGCGGGGGCGGCGTGACGCCGACGCCGAACGTGAAGACGCCGGTTCCCACGTGCCCGTCGGCGGAGACGACGCGCCAGCGCACGGTGTACGACTGGCCTTTCACGGCGCCCCGGATCGGCGCGCGCATGACGGTGTTCCGGTCGGTTCGCGTGACCGGCCCGGAGAGCTTCCGCCCGTCCGGCGCGTACACGACGATCGCGTTCGGCGGCGCCTCGATGGACTGGTCGAAGCGGAGCGTGACCTCGGTCGGCGCCACGTCCACGTTTCCCTGCTCCTCGGGGTGCGCCTCCTTCATCGTCGCGTGCGCCGACGCGGCCGCGGGCAGGACCAGCGCCGCGAGGGCGGCCGCGAGGACGGCCCACCGATTCACGGCTTGCCGCCGGCGAGCTCGGAGAGGTGACCGAAGATCGAGGCGACGTCGCGGTCGGAGAACAGCATCACGGCGACCGCGACGAACGTCAGCGCAAACCCGTACGACCAAAGCGCGCGGCGCGGACGGAACGCTGCGCCGAGCGGGAAGACCGCGGCGACGACCAGCGTCCAGCCGATCAGGTGGTGCAGGAACGCGGAGCGAGCGAAGAGCCAGCCGTTCTGCTCGTGCACGAGGAACGAGGCGCCCGAGATGAAGAGCGCGCCGGCGGTGACGAACGACCAGTACTGCGAGTGGAGCCTGCCGCGCACGCGGGCGAGCTCGACCGCCCCCGCCGCGGTGGCCGCCTGCGCCCAGATCGAGTGCGCGACGAGATGAAGCGTCGAGAAGGTCGAGAAGACCACGATGAGCCACAGCCAGACGCCTGCGAAGAGCGCGAGCGACGGCCAGAGGTAAGCGCGCCACGGCCGGCTCCGGAACACGGCCCGCCCGACGATCGCCTCGGCGAGCAACACGAGCCCGAAGAACAGAAAACCGGCCGCGAACAGCCAGTGCGCGATCTCAGCGCGTGGGAGCATCTCCGCGTGCCTCAGCCCCTTCCAGGTCCTCGACGAGCCCGGGGGCGACGAAGAGCGAGAAGAGGAGGCCGACCAGCACGACGAGAAGCGGCGGCTGGACGGCCCAGTCCCAGAACCCCTTGCCGTCGGGATAGAAGAACGTGACCCGGTAAGGCTGGGCGAACGCCCAGACGATCCCGCCGAGGATGGTCAGCGGGCCGAGCGCCTCGATCGCGACCACGCGGAAGCTCTTGCGCGCGCTCCGCGCCTGGTCGGCGGATTCCGCCCGGGGGGTGACGAGCTCGTTCACGATCGACGGTGCCTCCACGTCAAGTCTGCACGGCCGCGCCCGCTCAACGCAAACGGGTGCCGCTCCCCCGGGCCGTGCCCGGGTCTACCGCGAGAGAATGCCGTCGCGCGAGACCTTCACCGCGCGTGCGCCGAAGTCCTCGCGGGAGAGCGTGCGGACGGCGCCGTGTGCCGCCTCGGCCGGGTCGATCGCAGGCAGGCCGGCGCCGACGAGATGCGTCGGCACGAGCCGGCCGGTCTCGAACTTCCCGTCGCCGCGCAGCGTGACGCGGAGGATGCCGCTCGTCGAGAGCGGCCCGCCGAGCGAGAACACCTTGTAGCCGGCGAAGTTGCCGAGCGAGTAGGCGATCAGCCGGCGCTTGTACCATTCCATCCCGCGCAGGACGTGCGGCCCCGAGCCGACGACGAGATCCGCCCCGGCGTCGACGACCGCGTGGGCGAACCGCATCGAGTCGCCGCGGTTCTCTCCGAGGAACCGCTCGGTGCCGCGCTTGACGTGCTGCCGATCGCTGCCCTCGGCGCCGGCGTGCATCGTGACGACGACGATGTCCGCCGACCGCGCTGCCTTGCGCACGAGCTTCTTCGCCGCGGCGATGTCGGTCAGCGACTGCGCCCAGGGATAGGGCGCGAAGCCGACGAGCGCGACGCGGATCCCGCCGACCTTCTGCACGGTGATCTGCCCGGGACGGCCGGTCCACTCGAGGCCGACGCCGGCCAGCGCGTCCGTCGTCTGCCGCAGTCCACCGGCGCCGAAGTCGTAGGCGTGGTTGTTCGCGAGGTTCATCACGGTGAAGCCGGCCTGCTGGAGCCAGCGTGCGTACGAGGGCGGCGTCTGGAAGGCAAAGCAGTTCGTCGAGCCCTTGCCGCACTTCGATCCGCCT
>DASSBI010000342.1:0-9719 GCA_035698965.1 Gaiella sp.
GGGTGCCTACATGCCCATCGCGTGGTAGCCGGCGTCGACGTAGAGCGTCGTGCCGGAGACGTTGCGGGCGTCGTCCGAGAGGAGATACGCAGCCGCCGCTCCGCAGTCCGCGGCGTCGATGGCGCGGTGGAGCGGCGCGCGCTGCTCGAACATCTCCTCCATCGTCGTGAACCCGGCGATCGAGCGGGCCGCGAGCGTCCGGACGGGGCCGGCGGAGATCGCGTTGATCCGGATCTGCTTCTGACCGAGGTCCCAGGCGAGGTAGCGCATCGACGCGTCGAGCGTCGCCTTCGCGACGCCCATCACGTTGTAGTGCGGCACCGCGCGCACGCCGCCGAGGTACGTCATCGTCACGATCGAGCCCCCGCCTCGGGCCTCCATCAGCGGCTCGGCACGGCGCGCGCAGGCGACGAGCGAGTAGGCGCTGATGTCGACCGCCATCCAGAAGCGGTCGCGTGGCGTGTCGGTGAAGCGACCCTCGAGGTCCTCCGCCGCCGCGAACGCGACCGAATGCACGAGGACGTCGAGCCCGCCGCCGAAGGCCTCCGCCGCCTCGGTGAAGACGCGGTCGAGGTCGTCGTCGGAGCGGACGTCGCACGGCGTCACGAGCTTCGTGTCGACCGTCGCTGCGAGGTCGCGAACGTTCTTCTCGATCCGCTCGCCCTGGTACGTGAACGCGAGCTGCGCGCCCTCCGCCGCGAGCCGCTCGGCGATTGCCCACGCGATCGAGCGCCGGTTCGCAACGCCGAGCACGAGCGCCTGCTTGCCTTCGAAGCGTTTCGGCATGCGGGCGATCCTATGCGAACCCGCCGCGCGGGTTCACTAGATTCCCCCCGTGCCCGGCGAGAGGATCGCGGTCGTCACGGGGGCCTCCTCCGGGATCGGCGAGGCGACAGCCCGTCTGCTCGTCGAGAAAGGCTGGCGGTGCGTCCTCGTCGCACGGCGTGAGGACCGGCTGCACGCGCTTGCGGACGAGATCGGCGCCGAGATAGAGCTGTGCGACGTGGGCGACCGCGACGCCGTCGAGTCGATGGCGGCCCGCGTCCTCGAGCGACATCCGGAGATCCACCTGCTCGTGAACAACGCCGGCATGCCCGCCCGCGGCACGTTCCTCGTCGTCGATCCCGAGACGATCCGTCGCGTGACCGAGGTCAACTACCTCGGCAGCGTCTGGTGCACCCGGGCGCTGATGCGCGGCCTCACTGCCGCCGTCACGGCCGGGGCCGCGGCGCATGTCGTCAACCTCGTCTCTGTGGCGGGGACGACAGCGTTCGCGCCCGCCGGGGCGTATGCCGCGGCGAAGCATGCGCAGCTCGCCTTCTCCCGCTCGCTCGCCGCGGCCCTGCGGGGCAGCGGGATCGCCGTCCACGCGGTGCTGCCCGGCTTCGTCGAGACGGAGGGCTTCCCGCAGAAGGGCGTCCTGAAGAGTCGCCTGCTCGGCCGGTTCGTGATCCAGCCGCCGCGCGTCGCCGAGGCGGTCGTGCATGCAGTGGAGAAGGGCAAGCGCGAGGTGACGGTGCCGTGGTTCCCCTATCGGATCATCTCGATCGTGCAGGTGCTGGCCCCCGGCCTGATCGCGCGGTTCTCGGGCATGTCGGACTACCGGTCCGGGTCGGTCTGAGCGGCGTGGTGTCCGACTTAAAGTCGGACACCAGACGGATCGTCGTCGACCGGGTGGTCGTTGAGGCGGCCGACCCAGGCGGCGAACAGCGGGTCGACGATCGCATACCCGCCGGCGTCCCGTTCCTCGATCTCCGCCGTGGCCGAAAGCCGCGGCAGCGCACGCCGGACGACGTCCTTCGTCAGCTCGAGCCTGCGGAGTGCAGCCGTGCGGTACGGCGAGCCGTCGCCGAGGGTGATCGCGCGAAGCGTCTTCTGCGCGGAGGCGTCGAGGCCGCGCCACTGGGCGTCGAACTCCGGCTCGAGCTCGCGCATCGCGGCCGCGTGGGCCGCCTGCCAGTCGTCGAGGGTGGCCTCGTTGCCCTGCGCCACCTCGGTCCAGAGCCGGTGGGCGAGAAGCATCGCGCGCTGGGGGTGCCCGGCGGCGAGCGCGAGCAGCGGGTTGAGCGCCTCCCCGACGCTCCGGCCCGACGCGTCGAAGCGCCGCGCGACGTAGTCCGCGAGGTCGGCATCCGCCAGGCGACCGAGGCGCATCGGCACCG
The DNA here is from genome assembly GCA_035698965.1 of Gaiella sp. Classification (GTDB taxonomy): domain Bacteria; phylum Actinomycetota; class Thermoleophilia; order Gaiellales; family Gaiellaceae; genus Gaiella. Next base: position 2,163 of record DASSBI010000342.1, read on the forward strand.
CGGAGCCGTAGAGCGGCCTGTCCTTCGTCTCGAACAGCAGGCGCATCAGACCGGGCTCCGAGCCGGCGAAGACATAGGAGGCGACCTCGCCCTGATGCTGGATGTGACTCCGGAGCAGTCCGTCGAGGCCGTCGATACGGCCGATGTCCTGGAACTCGTCGAAGACGATGAATGCGCGGAACCCGCCCGATGCCTCGAGACGCAGCGGCAGGTCGAGCAGGGCGTGGAGCGCGGGGAGCGGGTCGCGCGCCGGGTCGAGCTGGAGCCGCGCGCTGATGCCGAAGGCGCCGAGCGAGAGCCCGACCCCTGTGCGCTGGAGGAACGACTCCACCTTCCCGCGCAGGTCTCCGCGGAGGTGCCTCGCGTAGGCCCGCTCGAGCCGGACGGTCACGTCCGCGACCGACGCCACGCGATAGAGGTCGACGAGCACGCCGATCAGGCCCTCGCTCCGCTCGCCGTCGTGGAGGGCGCGGGTGAGAAGGCTCGTCTTGCCGTACTTGCGCGGCGCGTAGAGCCGGACGTAGTGGCCGCCGACGGCGTGCCGCAGAAGGTCGGCGACCTCGGCGTCGCGGTCGACCACGTCCTCGGCCGGCACCGGACGCGAGTAGACGAACGGGTTGACGTCGACGATCATGCGTCACGAAGACTACCGATCGTGCGTCACGGTGACTAGCGATCGGTCGTCCCACAGACGCAAGGAATCAGAGCTTGCGGGCGACGTACCAGCCGATTTCGACCTCGTAGACAGCCGGGGCCATCCGCGCGACGCGCTCGCGGGCCTCGCCCTCGAGCCCCGCGACGTCGAGATAGCGCTCCCTATCGCGGCGTTCCTCGACGATCTCGTTCGCGACAACCACGAGGTCGTTGGCGTCGAGGTAGCCGCGGATGTCGGCGTCCGGCAGGAGCCGGGTGTGGGACGGGTCGCGCGCACGCTCGAAGCGGTCGAGCTCGAGGCTCCGCATCGGGTCGATGTCGCCCAGCTGGTCGGCGAGCAGAATCCTGCCGCCGGGCCGCGTCACCCGCGCGATCTCGGCAACGACGAGCTCGGGGCGGCGGACGTGGTGGAGGACGCGCAGGCACCCGACGAGGTCGAAGTCCCCGTACGGGAAGGGAAGCGCCTCGGCGTCGCCCACGACGAACGTGGCCCCGGGCGGAGCATGCTCGCACGCGACGTCGACGAGATCCTCCGAGGCGTCGACGCCGACCACCTCGCCGACAAGCGGGGCGAGCGCGTACGCGAGGGCACCGGCGCCGGCGCCGACGTCGAGCGCGCGCTCGTCGCCGCTCAGAGGGGCGAGCAGGCGCTGCACCATGGCGACGAGGGCGTCGTGCCGCTCGGTCTGGAGCTGCCGGCGGTGCTCGACCCGGTCCATCACCCGACAACCTCTCGCGTCGACCGCTCCCCGGACGTGCGGATCCCGCACGCGAGCTCGTAGCCGATCGTCTGCGCGATGCGCGCGTGCGCCTCCAGCGTGATGCCGTCGCCGACGAGGGTCACCGGCGCTCCCGTCTGCACGGGCGCGGCGAGCCTCACTGCGAGCGCGTCCATCGAGACGGTGCCCACGACCTCGGCCCGGTCCGTCCCGACGAGAACCTCGGTCCCGGTCATGTCACGCCGAAAGCCGTCGGCGTAGCCGACCGGGACGATTCCGATCCATGTTTCCTCGACCGCCACGAAACGCCGACCGTATCCGGTCGACGCTCCCGGCGCGAGCCGACGCACCTGGATGACCTCCGACTCCCACCGCAGCGCTGGCTCGAGGCGCCACCGGCCGGCGTCCTCGCCCACCGGGTCGATGCCGTACAGCGCGATCCCGCAGCGCACGGCGTCGAGCCGCGCCTCCGGCATCGCGAGCGCGGCGGCGCTGTTGGCCGCGTGGCGCGCGTACCGCCGCGCGTACGGCTGGGTCGCTTCGAGGAAGCGCTCGAGCTGCACCCGGGCGAAACCCGGATCGGTGTCGGCAGTGGCGAGGTGCGTCATCAGCCCGACGACGCCACGGCCAGGCTCGGGCAGCTCCGCGAGGCCCCACCGCCCCATACCCGTATCGAGCTTCAGGTGGACGTCGACGCCCTCGGGGACGCGCCCGTCGGACACGACGAGCGCCAGCCTCGCCTCGCGCGCCCTCGCGATCTCGTCGCCGGCGGCGGGGCCGAGCACGACGATCCGGACGTCCCGGTGGACGCGCCGCAGCGCGAGCGCCTCGCCCACCGTCGCGACGCAGAGCGCGGTGGCCCCGCCCTCGAGCGCGCCCCGCGCGGCGTCGGCCGCACCATGTCCGTACCCGTCGGCCTTGACCACCGCCCAGAGCGCGGCCGGCCGGACGATGTCGGCAAGTCGCGCGGCGTTGCGGCGGATCGCGCCGACGTCGATAGTGACGAGCGAGCGGGGCACGCTCGCATTCTCGCGGCGTGACGGCAGGTGCGCCGCGGCGTCCCGCTACGGGTAGACCGTCTCGCAGTTCTTGAAGGTGTCGACGCCCGGCCCGCCGATGCAGATGTCGCCGCCGCCGCCCCCATTGATGTCGTCGTTCCCGGCACCACCGACGATGCAGTCGGAGCCACCGCCTCCGATGAGCCGGTCGTTGCCGCTCGTCCCGAGCAGGAGCCCGGCGTGGCCCGCGCCGCCGCCTCCGCCCGCGACCCGGATCTCCTGGAGGTCGAGAGCGGTGCATTCCGGCGGCTTGAGGTCGTTGGCGGTGATCGGCCGGTTCTGCTGGCCGGCGCGGCTCGCCTCGATCACGTTCGTCGCCGTGCTCGCGACCCCGACGACGAAGAGAAGCCCGACCGCGACAGCCGCAGCCGTGCGCCGGCGGATCACCAGGAGGCCGTGCTGGGCAGACCGCCGACGGCGGCGGGCACGGCCAGCGGACGGTGGCGGTAGACGGCGACGCCGTCGTCGACGAGGTAGACGTCCTCGCCGCCCTCGACGACGTGGAGGATCACGCGCTCGTAGGCATCCGCGATCCGGACGAGCGCGTCCATGTCGTCGATCTCGGTCACCCAGCGCTCGGGCGGCACGATCGCGCGGGCCGGCACGATCCGGTTGCCGTACTGGTTCGAGATGCGCTCGGCCGCGCCGCGACCGCGGGTGGGCCGGGCGAGAAGCGCGCCGGCGAGGAGAAGAGCGGCGAGCGAGACGCCGATCCCGAGGGACGAGATCGTCCGCGCGTCGGCGACCGGCAGCGACAGCGGCCCGAGGGCGAGCGGGGTCGTCACGACCTCTTCTCCGGCCTGCTGCACGGTCGGCCGGAACGGCGGCTGCGAGCCTGGGTCGGCGTCCGGCGCGGGAACAGGGCGCAGGGTCGTGCCGTCGTACGAGAGGGTCAGCTTCGGAGCGAAGGACTCGTCGACAGTCGTGGCGCCGACGCTGCCGGCGACGTCGACCACGGGATGCAGGGTGACCGTGACCGACGCGAAGGGCGCCGCCGTCTCTTCGCGGGCCTGGAGCACGAGCTCCTCGAAGGCACGCACGTCGAAGGCGCCCGATGTCGTCGCCGTCGGCCCGCGGAAGGCCCGGCGCTCCGCGAGCGGGAACGTCCGCGTCCAGCCCGTCGTGTCGCCGACGACGGCGTCGAGCGCGATCGTCCCGTGAACGTCAGCCGGCGCGTCGGTCGAGAGCCGGTAGCGGAAGGCGACGTCGAGCGTGTCGACGAGCCGCGTGAAGACGGGGTCGGCGGTCGTCACGGTGCCGGTGGGATACACCGGCCCCGGGGTCGTCTCGGCCCGGTAGGAGAACGCGCCCTCGTTCGCGTAGAGCGACTCGACGGTCCTGGTCGTCGTCCCCTTCGCGGCGAACGCGACGAACGCGAGGCAGCCGAAGAGGACGAGGGCGACACCGCCCGCGACCGCGAGCGCCGACCCGGTCGGGATCGCCGCGCTCGCACCCGTTCCACGAGCGGTGTCCGGGAGGGCGACCACCGGCCGGGGGCCCGGCCTGCGGCGCCGCGTGGCCTCGCGCCCGCCTGCAAACCCGACGAACGTCAACAGGACGAGCAGGATCGCGAGGTTCACCGGCTGCTTCGCCCAGATGATCGCCTTCCCCGCGCCCGGGACCGAGATCCAGAGCTGCCCGAGAACGTCTCCACGTGCCGGGTGGATCGGATCGACGAAGTCGTTGTTGTCGCCCTTCGTCGAGAAGCGCCCGTTCTGCACGGAGACGATGCGGTGGAGAACGCGCAGGTTGCCCGTGTGCGCCTCGTAGAGCACGACGTCGCCGACGTCGTACGAGCCCCGCTTGCGGACGAGGACGAGGTCGTCGCGCTCGAGCCGTGGCTCCATCGAGTTCCCGTTCACGATCGCGAAGCCCGTCGGGCCGCCGAGCTGGACCGGCCCGAGGAGCCACCAGCCGCCGGCGAGGAGCGCCAGCGAGAAGAGGAGGGTTGTGAGGCGGCGATGTGAGGGCTTCATGGCGGCGGTGTGGGTTGACGGGCCGGGCCACGTGCGTGTGGCCCGGCCTCCGTCGGCTGTTGCTAGTCGGCGGCCGCGACCTTCAACTCGACCGCTGCCTGTGCGCCGCCGCTCACGGGGCAGGTCCAGGTCGTGGCGCCCTTGACGCAGGTTGCCCACGCCCCCGCGCCGATCTTCGCCTGGGCCTTCGTCGCCGTGTTCGGGGAGAGGGTGAACTCGACCCCGGTGATGTTGGCCGGATCACTGGTGTCAAGCGTGTACTTGACGTTCGTGACGTCGTAGCCGCTGATCGTGCCCGTGCCCTCGCCGGCACGCCCTGCGCCACCACTGAAGGTGATGTTCGCGGCGTATGCGAACGCCGTCGTGCCGAGCACGAAGGCGAGCAGCGCGACCAGCACGAGCCGGCGCCTGCGCTTCCGATGGACCATGTCCGCTCCTTGCAGTCGAATGGGAGACAAGGCCCTTGGTGTCGGCGCTGCCAACGGTCAAGCACTCCCCCGAACGGGGTAACCCGCGTTGGGGACGCCCCGTCTCTGGACGTTCGGTCAGGCCAGGACGGACGGAAGTGCAGCCGCGACGTCAGAGGCGACGAGGCCCGCCTGGTGCGGCACGGAGCGGGCGGCAAGCCCGTGCGCGACAGCTGCCGCGGCCGCGGCGTCGACCGCGTCGAGGCCCTTGGCGAGAAAGGCGCCGACGATTCCCGTCAGGACGTCGCCCGTCCCGGCCGTGGCGAGCGAGGGTGGCCCCGTGTCGCAGACAACCGTCCGCCCCTCGGGTGCGCGCACGATCGTGTCGGCGCCCTTCAGCAGGACAACGGCGCCGAAGCGCTCCGCCGCGCGAGCCGCCGCCTCGAGCCGGTGTGCGCCGACCCACGCGGACTCGACGTCGAGCAGCCGCGCCAGCTCGCCCGCGTGCGGCGTGAGGATGGTCGGCGCGTCGCGCGGCACCGGCTCGAGCCCGAAGAGCCCGTCCGCGTCGACGACCGCCGGGAGCGACGATGTCTCGAGCAGCGCCCGCACGAGACCGCGCGCCTCGTCCGATCTGCCGAGCCCGGGACCGACCGCGAGCGCGGACGAGCGCGAGACGTCCGATTCCAGCGAGTCGACGGCATTCGCCCACTCGAAGCCGCGCTTGACCGGCTCGAGCGCCAGCGCCTCTGCGACCGGCAGCGCGTCCGCAGGGACCGCCAGCGTGACGTAGCCCGCGTCGGCGCGCATCGCCGCCGTGGCGGTCAGAACGGCGGCGCTGGTCGTGCCGGGCGCGCCACCGACGACGAGGAGCGAGCCCGACGAGAACTTCGTGTCCCGCGCGCCGCGGCGTGGAACTCGGTCGAGAAGAGCAGGCGTCCCGTGCACGATCGCGGTCGGCCCCGCCTCGAGCCCGATGTCCGCGACGACGATCCGACCTGCGTGAAAACGCCCTGGCGCGATGACCAGGCCCACCTTGCGGGCGTGAAAGGTCACGGTCACGTCGGCCTCGATCGCGGCGCCTGCCGTCTCGCCGGTGGAGGCGTCGACGCCGGAGGGAAGGTCGACGGCGACGACAGGCGCGCCGCACGCGTTGATCCGCTCGATCAGCGCAGCCGCCTCCGGTCGGGGCGCGCCGTGAAAGCCGGTTCCGAAGAGCGCATCGAGCACGAGGTCGACGTTCGAGGGGTCGTCCGTCTCGACGACGTCCCGGCCTGCCTCGCGCAGGATCCGCCCTGCGATCCTCCCGTCGCCGCCGTTGGCGCCGCCGCCGCACACGGCCGCGATGCGTCGCGCCTCGGGGTACGCACGCAGCACCTCGTCCGCGACCGCTGCGCCCGCACGCTCCATCAGCTCGCCGGCGGAGCCCGGGTAGCCGGGGTATCGCTTCTCTGCCGCCCGCATCTCGACGGCCGTGTAGAGGGGCTCGTGCATCACGGTCGAGGTGGGCGGGGACGCCTTGCAAGTGGCGTCGTGAGATCGGCGACGCACGTCGCGGCCGCCATCGTGTGCGAGTGGGTCAGCGAGACGTCGAGCTCGCGCATGCCTACCCGCTCCGCGAAGGCGAGCGTCTTGCCCGCGAGGGTCACGCCGGGCTTCGGAGGGCCGACGATCTCGATCTCCTTCCATGTGAAGAGGACGCCGCACCCGAGTGCCTTCCCAACCGCCTCCTTGCCGCAGAACCGCGCGGCGTAGGACTCGGCCGGGTTGCGGCGCGACTCGCAGTACGCCTGCTCGTCCGGCGTGAAGCAGCGATCGCGGAAGCCTGGCCGCTCCAGCGCGCGGCGGATCCTCGCGATCTCGATCAGATCCGTGCCGATCCGCACCGACATGTCCCTATCCCGACCGCTCGAGCCAGCCCGGCAGGTCGGCGATCGAGCTGAGCACGACGTCCGGCGTCACATCGAGACGCTCGAGCGTGTCCGGCCGGAACTTCCCGGTCCGGACGAGCGCGGTCCGCATGCCGAAGAGCTGCGCCGGCCGGATGTCGGCCTCCGCGTCGTCGCCGACGAGCCACGTCAGCTCGGGCTCGGCGCCGAGCGCGTCGAGCGCCGACGCGAAGTACGCAGGGCTGGGCTTGCCGAGGACGGTCGCCTCCACGCCCGTCGTGTACTCGAGTCCGGCCACGAACGCGCCCGCGTCGAGAAGCGGCCCTCGGCTCGTCTGCCACCAGCGGTTCTTGTGCAGGCAGTAGAGCTCCGCCCCCATCTGGATCTCCGCGAAGGCGCGGGCGAGATTCATGTAGCTGAACACCTGGTTCGGCTCCAGCGTCTCGTCGCACCCTCCGATCAGGACGGCGTGCGCGCCCTCGCCGACGAGGTCGAGCCCTTCGAGGTCGGGAACGACGCCCGCCATCACGAGCGCGAAGACGCGCTTGCCGGCCAGCTCGCGCGCCGCCGTCCGCGCCGTCGTCTGGATCTCGTCGTCCTCGAGCTCGAAACCCATGTCGCGGAGCTCCTGCGCGAGCTGCGCCCGCGGGCGCGTCGAGTTGTTCGTCACGAAGCGCAGCGCGTGGCCGACGGAACGGAGCTCGGAGACGGCACCGGGTGCGCCCGGGATCGCAACGCCGGAGACGTGCAGCACCCCGTCGACGTCCAGGAGAATGCACGCCATGGGGCGGGAGTCTATTCGTGTCACGCGCTCGGTCTCGCTGCATCCCGACGAGATCGAGCTACGGGTCTCG
>DASSBI010000343.1:0-9648 GCA_035698965.1 Gaiella sp.
GTCGTGCCGCTCTTGCCGTACAGGTAGAGCATGCAGCCGGCGCGCGCCGACGTCGTCCACCACTTGACCTTCCCCGCCTCGGCGGCGATCGCGGGAGTGCGCCACGGCACGTTCTCGATGTCGATCCCCTGGTGGCTCCCCTGCACGCGCGGATCGCCGAAGTTCATCGTGTAGGGGTAGTCGCCGATCAGCGGGAAGACGATCGGGCTCCCGTCCACGAGACCCGGCTTCGGGGCTGCGCCGGGGGACGCGACGACGGCCGCCGCGAGAAGGGCGGTGAGAATGAGGAGAGAAACCCCTCGTGCTGTCGTCCGGTGGCGAGTCATGGCTCCGCGACGCTCCGCGCCAGGCCGCGCGAAGGTCGCGAGCCTACCAGACCAAGGGGACTGGCACCCGCAGGGTGCTGTCCCCTGCGACGCGTGGGGTGCGCGGGCTTCTGGCCCTTGGGCACCGGGGTCAGGCACCTGGACGGTGCCAGACCCCTCGTCGTTAGAGTCACGCGCGTGAAGATCGCCGTGTGCGTGAAGCAGGTGCCGGACGCGACCGTCCACAAGCGGATCGACCCGGACACGAACCGGCTCGACCGCTCTGGCGAGGGCGCGCTCAACGCGACCGATGTCAACGCGGTCGAGGAGGCGCTCCGCCTCAAGGAGGCGTCTGGGGGAGAGGTCGTCGTGGTTTCGCTCGGACCGGAGAAGGCCATGGATTCCCTCCGGAAGGCGCTCGCGATGGGCGCCGACCGCGCCGTGCTCGTCTCCGACGATGCGGCGGCCGGCTCCGACCTCGTGGCGACGAGCCGGGTGCTCGCGAAAGCGCTCGAGCGCGAGGAGGCCGATCTCGTGCTCTTCGGCCAGCAGTCGAGCGACGGCGACGGCGCGGTCCTGTGGGCCGCGGTCTCCGACCGCCTGCGTCGGCCGATGGTGTCGCAGGTCGCGGAGCTCACCGTCGACGGCGACGCGGTCACCGGCAAGCGGCAGACGGAGTTCGGGTACGACGTGATCGCTGCCCCGCTCCCCGCGGTCGTGGCCGTCTCGGACGCGATCAACGAGCCGCGCTACCCGTCCCTCAAGGGGATCATGGGCGCGAAGTCGAAGCCGCAGGAGGTCTTCTCGCTCGCCGACCTCGGCGTCGATCCCGGCGAGGTGGGCGAGGCCGGCTCCAGCACGACCGTTCGCGCCGTCGCTCCGCCGCCGGCGAAGAGCGACCAGGTGAAGATCGAGGACGACGGCAGCGGTGCGGAGAAGATCGTCGACTACCTCGCGGAGAAGAGGCTGATCTGATGTCGACGCTCGTCTTCCTCGAGACGCACGACGGAGAGCCGACGAGGGGCGGGCTCGGCGTGCTCTCGAAGGCCGCAGCACTCGGCGCCGGCGACGTCTCGGCGGTCGTGCTGGGGACGGGCGTCCGTGACGCCGCCGCGAAGGCCGGCGCGCACGGTGCGGCGAAGGTCTTCGTCGTCGAGGACGACGCGCTCGCCGCGCCGCTCCCGCAGCCGCGCGTGGACGCGCTCGAGGCGGTCGTGGCCGAGTCCGGTGCGGAGAACGTCCTCTTCGCTGCCTCGGTGCTCGCGGCGGACGTCGCCTCGGGACTCGCGGCGCGCCTCGAGGCCGGTCTCAACTGGGACCTCACCGACCTCCGCGTGGACGGCGGCGAGCTCGTAGGCACGCGCCCGGCGCTCGGCGACACGGTGCTCGTCGAGGTCGGCTGGACGTCGACGCCGCGCATCGGCCTCGTCCGCTCGGGGACGTTCGACCCGGTCGAGTCCGGCGGGACGACGGAGGTGCAAGACGTTTCGGCGACGTTCCAGGACTTCTCGACGCAGGCGCGGCTCGTCGACCACCTGCAGGAGGAGTCGAGCGGCCCGTCGATCGAGGACGCGGACGTGATCGTCGCGGGCGGGCGCGGGCTCGGCGGGCCGGAGGGCTTCTCGATGTGCGAAGAGCTCGCGGCGGCGCTCGGCGGCGCCGTCGCCGCGACGCGCGCGGTGGTGGACGCCGGCTGGTATCCCTACTCGGCGCAGGTGGGACAGACCGGGAAGACCGTCTCGCCGAAGCTCTACATCGCGCTCGGGATCTCCGGCGCCATCCAGCACAAGGTCGGGATGCAGGGGTCGGGCACGATCGTTGCGATCAACAAGGACCCGAATGCCCCGATCTTCGACTTCGCAGACCTCGGTGTCGTCGGCGACCTGGCCCAGATCGCACCGAAGCTCACCGAGCTCCTGCGGGCGCGCACTTAGGCATGACGGGCGTCCGCCCCGCGGACTACCCGCCGCCCTTCAGCGACGCCGAGGCGATCGGCCCGCCGACGGACGCGCCGGACGAGCGGATCGACGTCGGGATCCTGATCGTCGGCGGCGGACCGGGCGGGCTCGCGTGCGCCGTCAGGCTCGGACAGCTGCTCGAGGAGCACCCGGACATGCGCGAGCGGCTCGGCGAGGTGCCCGTCGCGCTGCTCGAGAAGGGCAAGCAGCCGGGATCGCACCTGCTGTCGGGCGCGGTGATGAATCCCCGCGCGATCCGCAAGCTGTTCGCCGGGCGGCTGGCCATCGAGGACATGCCGACCTACGGCCAGGTGGAGCACGAGGCCGTCTACCTCCTCACGAAGGGCGGCGCGCTTCGCATCCCGCCGCCGCCGACGATGATGAACCGCGGCAACTGGGTCGTCTCGGTCTCCGAGCTCGGGCGCTTCCTCGCCGAGCAGGCGGAGGCGGGCGGAGCAATGATCCTGCCGGAGACGGCCGGGCAGAAGCTGCTGGTCGACCACGGCCGGGTCGCCGGCGTCCGCACGGGCGACAAGGGGCGCGGCAAGGACGGGGAGCCGCTCCCGAACTTCGAGCCGGGCGTCGACGTCGCCGCACGGATCACCGTCCTGGCCGAGGGCACCGCGGGACACCTGACCACGGCCGCGATCGACCACTTCGGCCTCCACGGACGGAATCCGCAGATCTGGGCGCTCGGCGTCAAGGAGGTCTGGAAAATCCCGAGGCCGCTGCGGCGGGTCGTCCACACGATGGGCTGGCCTCTGCGCAAGCGGGCGCGCTACGGCGAGTTCGGCGGCTCCTGGATCTACCCGATGGGCGACGAGCACGTCTCGATCGGCTTCGTCGTCGGGCTCGAGTACGCGGACGTCGAGCTCTCCGCGCACGACCTCCTGCAGGAGTTCAAGACGCATCGGCTCGTTCGCCGCATCCTTGCGGGCGGCGAGCGGGTCGCGTGGGGGGCGAAGACGATCACCGAGGGTGGGCTCCATTCGATGCCGTCGAAGCTCAATGCGCCCGGGCTCCTGCTCGTCGGAGAAGGCGCCGGGCTCGTCAACGTGCCGCGGCTCAAGGGCGTGCACTACGCGATCGAGTCGGGGCGCGTCGCGGCTGAGACGGCGTTCGCGGCGCTGCAGCGCGGCGAGGTCGCGGGACGCAGCGGCGCGCTCGACCCCTACGACGAGGCCCTCCGTTCGAGCTACGTCTGGAAGGACCTGACCGAGGTCCGGAACATGCGTCAGGCCTTCGACAAGGGCTTCTACATGGGTGGGGCGCTCGCGAGCGCCATGACGCTGACGAAGGGGAAGCTCCCGCCGAAGGACTTCGAGACCCAACCGAACGCGGAGACGCCGCTCCTGCGTACCGGACGCGCGACGTCCTATCCGGCGCCGGACGGCTCGTACACGTTCGACAAGCTTTCGTCCGTCTTTGCTTCCGGCAACAGGACGCGCGACGACCAGCCGAGTCACATTCGCGTCGAGACGAGCGTCCCGCGCGACGTGGCGGAGATGTGGCACTGGATGTGCCCCGCGCAGGTCTACGAGGTGGGGGACGAAAACGGGGACGGCACCGTCCAGGTGCTCGTCAACCCGTCGAACTGCGTCCAGTGCGGCGCGATCAGCGCCAAGGGCGGCAGGCTGACGCCGCCCGAGGGCGGCTCAGGCCCCGAGTACACGGTCACGTAGCCGGCATCTCGCGCACGCAATCCGAGCGTCCAGCGCCTCGACGGACGCCCTCGACGGACGCCCTCACACGTGCTGCGCGCCGTCCGAAACGGCCACGTCCGGGTCGGACGTGGCTACGTGCCTGGCACCGATTCCCCCCGTCCGTCTGCGTTCAAGGCGAGGACAACCGCATGGAACCGTCCTCCGCAACCGTGGTATGTGTCGCATGCGGCCATGTCCGGGGAGGACGTGGCAACGTGCCTGGCACGTTTGGCAACGTTGCGGTGCCGGCCTCACTCGTCGGGCGCGTGGCGCCGCGCCCAGGCATCGGCCATCGCGACGCGGTCGGCGAGCGTCGGGTGCGTGCCGAAGAGCAGTTGCGTCCACCACGGCGGGCTCGGGTCGCCGAGCGAGGTCGCGGCGAGCTCCCGGAAGAGGCCGCGCGCCGCGGTGGGGTCGTGCGTCGTCTGCAGCCCATTCCAGTCGGCCTCGGTCTCCATCCGGCGGCTGACGAGGTTCTGTGCCGGTGTTGCGACGAGCTGGAGAACCGCGACGACGAGCAGGGCGAGCGGAATCGCGGCCGGATCTCCGATCCCGCCGCGGCCTCGCGTCGCCAGCATCAGCACGAAGGCGCCGGGGAGCGCGAACAGCGTGAACCACCCGATCGCCTTCGGAACGTGGTCGCTCGAGTGATGTCCCAGCTCGTGCGCGAGGACGACGTCGACCTGGCGGGGGGTGAAGCGGCCGTCGAGCAGGGTGTCCCAAAGCACGACCCTCCGCGACGGGCCGATCCCGAACGCGTAGGCGTTCGCCAGGGTCGTGTCGCCGCTGACGTGCTGGACGCGGAGCGGCACGTCGCCGACTCCCTGGGCACCCCGGAACCGCTCGTAGGCGCGCTCGACCCGTGGACTGCCCACGGGCTCGAGGCCGGAGGTGAGGTAGGGCTGGACGAACACGAGCGCCGCCGCGACCGTGGCGAGCACGAGTGAGCCGGGAAGCCACCACCACGATCCCAGGCGGCGGGCGAGCGCCATCAGCACGAAGAGCGCGAGCGAGAGCGCGACGAACGTCCCGGCCAGCCCGAGCCAGCCGTCGACGAGAACGTCGACGTACCCACGCGAGGAGAGCCCGTGGCGTCGCTCCCACCAGAGCGCCGCCACGGAGAACGGAAGCCGCACGACCCATGCGAGCCCCAGTCCGATCATGCCGAGCAGCATCCCGGTGCCGATCGGGCCGGCGGCCGACTCGCGCACGAGGCGCGCGCCCCGCCTCGCGTAGACGGCGAGCGTGACGAGGAGCGCAGCCTCCGCGAGCACCCAGTCCACGTAGAAGAACCGCCGGTAGCGCTCGGCGCGCTCGACGAGCTCCGCGCCGAACACGGCGTCGACGTCGACCTTCGGCAGCGCCAGGTCGTCCGGCACGGAGGTGCGTGACAGCAACAGCGCGGCGACGACCCAGGCGACGACGAGAACGCCCCCGATCGCGACACCGCGTGCGCGGGCGAGCGTCACGCGTCTTCCTGGGTCGGCGCGTCGAGTCTCGGCGAGGCATCCGGGTACCGCGCAGTGAGGAGCAGCAGGTAGCCGGCCGCCTGCGCTTCGTAGCGCAGCGCGGCCGCTCCGAGGTCGCGCAGCCCTTCCGGCATGCGGCCCGCCGCGAGCGCCGCGAACCAGCCGAGGGCAGCGGCGACGAGCGCGACGATCGCGAACGCGGAGGCGAGGAGGAGCGAAGGGAGCGCGAGGACGATCCGCGCCAGGACTCCGAGCCGGCGCTGGCCGGCGGGTGGCGCGATCGCCAGCTCGACCGGGTAGGCGCCCTCCCGCCCGAGGAAGCCGGGGTACGGGCGTCCAACGAGATGGAGGAACGCCGAGACATGTGCCGCCTCGCGGAGGAACGCTGCGAGGAAGCCGTGCAGCGGCCCGGGCACCCGGCCCGTCACGAGTGCCGCCGCCCATGCGGCGACACCTGCTCCCGCGGCAGGAACCGCCCAGAGCGCCAGCCAGCAGAGGTGCGGAACGACGAGCAGCGGCCGGAAGGCGACGATCAGCCGCGGCCGGCCGAGGTCGCCGTCCAGGTGGATCGCGATCGGGTGCGCGGTGCGACTCCCCACGGGCGCATTCTGCGGCCGACGCCATGTCTAGGATCGGCGCGTGAGCGGCGAACCCCTCTCGCGCGACGACGTCGTGCGCGCCGCCGAGACGATTCGCGGCCGCGTCCGGCGCACGCCGCTGCTCGACGGAGCCGACGTCGCGCCTGGCCTCCGCCTCAAGGCGGAGCTTCTCCAGCACACGGGCTCGTTCAAGGCCCGCGGGGTCACGAATCGGCTTGCGGCGATGAGCGCCGAGGAGCGGCGCCGCGGAGTCGCGGGTGCCTCGGCCGGCAACCATGCGATCGCGCTCGCGTGGGGTGCAGCCCGCGAAGGGCTCGAGTGCGTCGTCTACTCGTGGGCCGCCGCGAGCCCGTTCAAGCTCGATCGCGCCCGCGCGTTGGGAGCGAGGATCGACGCCGAGGCCGAGGATCCGGCGGGCGCGTTCGCCCGACTCGAGGAGCACATCGCGGCGACAGGCGCGACGCTCGTCCACCCGTTCGACGACCCGCTCGTGATGGCGGGCCAGGGGACGGTCGGGCTCGAGATTCTCGAGGACGCGCCTGACACGGACGTCGTCGTCGTTCCCGTCGGAGGAGGCGGGCTCGTGGCCGGGATCGCGACTGCGGTCGCGCCGCGCGGCGTCCGCGTCGTCGGCGTCGAGCCGGACGGTTCGGCGGCGCTCCTGCCCGCGCTCGAGGTGGGCGAGCCCGTGCCCGTCACGCCGAACACGATCGCGGGTGGCCTCGACGCCCCGTACACGGCGCCGAACGCACTTGCGGCGTGCCAGGCGGGAGGCGTGCAGGTCGTCACGGTGCCGGACGAAGCCATCGCCGACGGGATGCGCCGCGTCTACGCGGACGCGAAGCTCGCGTGCGAGCCCGCCGGGGCAGCAGCCGTCGCCGCCGTCCTCTCCGGCCTGATCGACGGCAAATCGGTGGTCGCCGTCGTCTCCGGAGGCAACGTGGGGCCCGATATCGCCTCTGGTATCCTGACCGGTCGATGAAGGCCGACATCCATCCCGAGTACGTCGTCGCGCACGTCACCTGCTCGTGCGGCAACGAGTTCATGACCCGCTCGACGAAGGCGGAGCTGCACGTCGAGGTGTGCTCCGCATGCCATCCGTTCTACACGGGCAAGCAGAAGCTGATGGATTCGGGCGGCCGCGTCGAGCGCTTCCAGCGCCGGCTCGAGAAGGCCGCCGCCGCGCAGCCCAAGGCTGCGAGCCGCTAGAACCACGTAGCCTTCGTCTCGGCATGGGCACGAGCTCTCTAGCTTCCAGTGGGCTCTCCTCCGCAGGCGTGTCGTACGGGGGGCAGGCGGTGCTCGAGGGCGTGATGATGCGCGGGCCGTCGTGCTGGGCCGTCGCGATCCGAACGCCAGAGGGAGGCATCGAGAACGTCGTCCGCGACGTCAGCTCGCCGATGAAGCGGCACCGGATCTGGCGGCTGCCGATCATCCGTGGCGTCATCGCGCTCGGCGAGTCGCTCGCGATCGGGTTCCGCGCGCTCGCGATCTCCGCCAACGTCGCCGCGCGCGAGGAGGACGAGGAGGGCAACGTCGTCACGGAGATCACGCGCGGCCAGATCATCTTCTCCTTCGCGATCGCGATCGGCTTCGCCCTGATGCTGTTCAAGGTCGGGCCGGCGCTTCTCACGAACTGGCTGCCGATCGAGGACACCGCCTGGTTCGTGATCGTCGAGGGGCTGATCCGCGTCACTGTCTTCATCGCCTACATCGGGCTGATCGGCCTGCTCCCGGACCTGCGGCGCGTCTTCATGTACCACGGTGCCGAGCACAAGACGATCAACGCCCTCGAAGGGGGCTCGGAGCTGACGCCCGAGAAGGTGCAAAAGTTCAGTTTGATTCATCCGCGTTGCGGAACTGCTTTCTTGCTCTGGGTCATGGTGCTCGGCATCTTCGTTTTCGCGCTCGTCGGGCGGCCGGTCTGGTACTGGCTGATCGTGAGCCGGATCCTCCTGCTGCCGGTGATCGCCGGACTCGCGTACGAGCTGATCCGCTATGCCGGCAAGCATCAGGACAATCGCGTCCTGATGACGCTCCTGGCACCGGGCCTCTGGCTCCAGCGCCTGACGACGCGCGAGCCGACGCTCGACCAGGTCGAGGTGTCGATCCGCGCGATCCAGGAGGTGCGCCGCCGCGAGGCCGGCGAGAGCGAGGGCGACCTGGCGACGGACAGCCGCGTCGAGGTCATGGCGTGAAGGGGCACTGATGCCGAGGATCGTGCGGGACGCGGACGTCGCGTGGGAGGGGAACCTCGCCCGCGGCCACGGTGCGATGACGGCCGCCACGTCCGGCGCGTTCATCGGCCTCTCGTACTCGCTCCCGACCCGGATCGGCGATCCCGAGGGCAAGACGAGCCCCGAGGAGCTGCTCGCAGCGGCGCACGGCGGCTGCTTCACGATGTCCCTCGCGGGCGAGCTGACGGGCGCGGGCACGCCGCCCGGCCGCCTCGACGTGCATTGCCGGATCACGATGGACGAGGTCGAGGGCCGCGGTCACCTGATCGTGCACTCGGCGCTCGAGGTGCACGCGAGCGTCCCGGACCTGTCGGAGGACGCGTTTGCCGCGGCGGTCGAGGCTGCACACAGCGGGTGCTCGTTCTCGACGCTCCTGCGCGACGCGGGCGTGAGCATCGACATCCAGACAACGCTCGAGAGCTGACCGAGGAGGCGACGAGATGGCGACGGATCGCACGGCGAAGGTGACTTGGACGGGCACGCTCATGGACGGCGCGGGACGGATCGAAGGGGTCGGCAGCGGTGCATTCGGCCCGCTCGAGGTGAACTGGGCCTCCCGCGCCGAGTCGCCCGAGGGTAGGACGAGCCCCGAGGAGCTGGTCGCGGCGGCATGGGCATCCTGCTTCTCGATGGCGCTCTCCCACGCGCTCGCGGGCGCGGGGACGCCGGCCGAGCGGCTCGAGGCCTCCGTCACCGTCACGTTCCAGCCTGGCGAGGGGATCACGAAGGGCGCGATCGTCGTCGTCGGGACGGTGCCCGGCGTCGACCACGACGGCTTCGTGGAGCAGGCAGAGGGCGCGAAGGTCAACTGCCCCGTCTCGAAAGCGCTCACCGGGATCCCCGAGGTCACGCTCGACGCGACGCTCGCGAACTGAGGCACCCCAATACCATGACGCCATGGCAAGCCTCGAACAGCTGGCCGACGAGCTCGAGCGCTCGTACGCGGAGCTCCAGGAGCGGATGTCCGATCCGTCCGTCTACGCGGACCGTCGCGAGGCGGCCGAGCTCGGGCGGCGCCTGAAGGAGCTCGAGCCCGCCGTGCGCGCGGCTCGCGACTGGCGGCAGGCGAGCACGGACCTCGCCGAGGCGAAGGAGGATCCGGAGCTGGCATCGATGGCGTCGGAGCTCGAGGACGACGTCGCGCGCCTCGAGGACGAGCTCAGGCACGCGCTCGTCGAGCGTGACCCTGCCGACGGCAAGGACGTGATCGTCGAGGTGAGGCAGGGCGTCGGCGGCGACGAGGCGGCGCTCTGGGCGGGCGAGGTCGCGCGCATGCTGCAGCGCTACGCCGAGCGCAGGGGCTTCCGCACGGAGACTCTGTCCGGGAGCGAGAACGAGGGCGGCGGCGTCAAGGAGGCGGTCTTCGCCGTGAAGGGC
>DASSBI010000344.1:0-4541 GCA_035698965.1 Gaiella sp.
GACGAGCTCGGCCCGCTGGCGCTCGGAGAGGCCGCCCACCGTCTTCGACTGGCTGATCCGGCACTGGTTCAGCAGGCGCGCCGCCTTGACGCGGCCGAACTTCGGGACGGCCATCAGCATGTCGAAGACCTTCGCGGTCGACACGTACTCCGGCGGGTCGAGCAGGATCGACTCGATCTGGACGCGCCCGTCTTTCAGGTCCTTCTTCAGCTGCGCGCGCCGAACGCGGATGTCGTTCGCACGTTGTAGGGCTTCCATCCGCTGGTCGAGCGACCGGGCGGGTGCCTGGGCGTGCGTCTTCGACGTGACCATTGAGGCGCCGAGTCTAGCAAGCTGAGACGGTGAATCAAGCAGTACTGTTTTCGGCTGTTTGCAGGCTTTTTGCTATATTGACAACAGGGGCGCGCGGTTGGCGGGAAGACCCTCCGAGCCGAGGGCGGCGACCGCGGGCGCCATCTCGGCTCGGATACGCCCGGGTGCGAGCGGGTCGCCGAAGAGCACCGTCCCGAGTGCGACCGCGCCGGCCCCGACCGCCGCGAGCTCCACCGCGTCGCGGCCGGAGAAGACACCGCCCATGCCTACGATCGGCACGTCGACCGCCTCCGCGCACGCATGGACGCAGGCGAGCGCGATGGGTCGCAGGGCCGGGCCCGAGTAGCCCCCCACGCCCCGCCCGAGCCGGGGTCGGAGCGTGACCGGATCGAGCGCGAGCCCCCGGATCGTGTTCACGAGCGACAGGCCGTCGGCGCCCGCCGCGACCACCGCGCGCGCCGACTCGGCGATGTCCCACTGGGCCGGGGAGAGCTTCGCGTAGAGCGTCTTGGACGTCGCGTCGCGCGCCGCGGCGACGAGCTCGGCCGCCGCCTCGGGCGCCTCCTCGACGTTCGGGCACGACAGGTTCAGCTCGATAGCGGCGATCCGGTCGTCCCCGTCGATGCGGGCGCAGCAGAGCGCGTAGTCGTCCGCCGAAAAGCCGCCGACCGAGACCCAGAGCGGCACCCCGAGGTCGGCGAGGCGCGGCAGGCTGCCCGCGCAGAACGCGTCGATCCCGGGCCCCTGGAGACCAATCGAGTTCACCATCCCGTGCTCGGTCTCCGCGATCCGAACCGGCGGGTTGCCGGCGCGCGGGAGAGGCGTGATCGTCTTCGTCACGAGGACGTCGAGCGAGCGTGCGACATCGGGGGCCGCCAGCGGGTCGAGGCACCCGGACGCATTGAGAAGCGGGATATCAGCCGTCATACAGCTCTTCCGTCCGTGAGACGCCGGCCGTCGCGGGCGAAGCCGGGCCTCTGCCCGGCGGGAGCCCCATCACGCGTCCGCGAAGTCGGTACCGAAAGGAGGGGGTCCGTGGGGGAACCATGGGTTCCCCCACGCCGAAGGACCGGGCCTTCGACGCAGAGCCGCACATAGGACCCGTCCCGCGCCACGACGCAGCCGTAGCACGCGCCGTAGCCGCACGCCATCGGCGCCTCGCACGCGAGCTGGGCGCCCGGCACGCGCAGCGCGAGCGCGTCGAGCATCCGCTCCGGGCCGCAGGCGAGAACGTCGCCGGGGTCGTCCGGAAGCGCGTCGGTGACGAGCGTCGGGTCGAGAACGACCTCGGCGTCCGGCACGAGCGCGGCCGCCTCCGCGTGATGCGCCGTCCGGAAGCCGAGCAACGCCGGCGGGCCGCCGAGGCGCTCGGACAGGTAGGGGAACGGGGCGACGCCGATCCCCCCGCCGACGAGGAGCGGCCGCGCGACGGAGAGGTCGAAGCCGTTGCCGAGGGGGCCCGTCACGCGGATCGCGTCACCCGGCTCGAGCCCTGCGATCGCGCGCGTCCCGGGGCCGATCGGGTCGACGAGGAACCCGAGCTCGCCCTCCGGCGCCAGGCACAGGCTGAACGGGCGCGGCAGCACCCGCCCCGGCGCTTCGAGCATGAAGAACTGCCCCGGCGTTCCAGGCTGAAGCCGGGAACGTCCTAGACGAACGAGCTGGTACGGGCCGATCGGCTCGTTCGCCACGACGGTGAGTCGTTCGGTGCGCACGCTCTTCTACTGGTTTCCGCCGACGGCGGAAACCAGGCGCTCCTGCAGCGACAGCGTCGCCTCCGCGCGGGCGTTCGCGATGGCGTGGACGGCCGCGGCGGCGCCCGAGATGGTCGTGATGCAGGGAACGCGGGCGACGAGCGCTGCCTCGCGGATGAGGTAGCCGTCGGCACGGGCGCCGGATCCCTGCGGAGTGTTGACGACGAGGTTGCAGCGGTGCTCGCGGATCAGGTCGACGACGGTCGCCTCCCCCGGCTCCGCGTCGGCGACCTTCCCCACCTCCTCCACGTCGAGGCCCGCGGCGCGCAGCGTCCGCGCCGTCCCCGTCGTCGCGACGAGCTCGAAGCCGAGCCCTGCGAGCGCGGCCGCGATCGGCGCAATGCTCGCCTTGTCGCCGTCGCGCACCGAGAGGAAGGCAACGCCCGAGGTCGGCAGCGGCCGGCCTGCGGCACGCTCCGCCTTCGCGAATGCGGTGGGAAGGTCGGATGCGGTCGCCATCACCTCCCCGGTCGAGCGCATCTCGGGCCCCAGCACCGGGTCGGCGCCGGGGAACCGCGCGAAGGGGAGCACGGCCGCCTTGACGCTGACCTCGGTCGGACGCGGCGGCGTGAGCCCCAGGTCAGCGAGCCGCTCGCCGTGCGCCAGGCGGCACGCCGCCTCGACGAGGTTCACTCCGGTTGCCTTGCTCGCGAACGGGACGGTGCGCGAGGCGCGCGGGTTGGCCTCGAGCACGTAGACGGTCTGGTCGGCGATCGCCAGCTGGATGTTGAGCAGGCCGACGACTCCGAGCGCGGGACCGAGCCGCCGCACGACGTGCTCGACCTCGAGCGCGTTCGCGAGCGTGAGCGACTGTGCCGGCAGCACGCACGACGAGTCGCCGGAATGGACTCCGGCCTCTTCGACGTGCTGCATCACGGCGCCGATGAAGACGTCGGTCCCGTCACAGAGCGCGTCGACGTCGATCTCGATCGCGTTCTCGACGAAGCTGTCGACGAGCACCGGGCCGCTCACGGCCGCCATCGCGGCGCGGAGGTCGTCCTCGCCGTCGCAGATCCGCATCGCGCGGCCGCCGAGGACGTAGGAAGGCCGAACGAGGACGGGGTAGCCGATCTCCCGCGCGGCCGCGAGCGCCTCGTCGACACCTTCGACGGTCGCCCACGGCGGGCAGCGGACGCCGAGCTCGTGCGCGAGCGCGCCGAACTGCTCCCGATCCTCGGCCAGGTCGATGGCGGCGTGCGGCGTGCCGAGGATCCGGTAGCCGCCCGCTTCGATGTGGCGCGCGAGCCGGAGCGGCGTCTGCCCGCCGAACTGCGTCACGACGCCTACCGGCTTCTCCCGGTCGAGGACGCCGAGCACCTCCTCGGGCGAGAGCGGCTCGAAGTAGAGACGGTCGGACGTGTCGTAGTCGGTGGAGACCGTCTCCGGGTTGCAGTTGACCATCACCGCCTCGTAGCCGAGCCGGCGGAAGGTCTGCACCGCGTGGACGCAGCAGTAGTCGAACTCGATCCCCTGGCCGATCCGGTTCGGGCCCGAGCCGAGGATCACGACGCGCGGCTTCGTCGCCGCGGGCGGACCCTCGTCCTCCTCGCCCCAGGTCGAGTAGAGGTAGTTCGAGCCGGCCTCGACCTCGCCGCCGCACGAGTCCACCCGCCGGTACGCCGGCTTGATGCCGCGTGCGTAGCGGGTGCGGCGCACGTCGTCTCCCGACGTGCCCCACGCCGCGCCGATCGAGTCGTCGCCCCACCCCGCGCGCTTCGCGCGGCGGATGTCACCGGTGCGTAGCTCCCGCTTCGCCCCCTCGAGCTCTCCGACGAACCACGGATGGAGACCTTCGGGCAGATCGTCGATCGTCGCCCACGGCGTCGGCGAGCCCGGATCGAGCTCGCGCGAGCCGAACGCCTTGAGGAAGGCCTCGGTGAACGTCCGGCCGATGCCCATCGCCTCGCCGACGGACTTCATCTGCGTCCCGAGCGTCGGGTCGGCGCCCGGGAACTTCTCGAATGCGAAGCGCGGAAACTTGACGACGACGTAGTCGAGCGTCGGCTCGAAGCTCGCGGGCGTCGTCTTCGTCAGGTCGTTCGGGATCTCGTCGAGCGTGTAGCCGACCGCGAGCTTCGCCGCGACCTTCGCGATGGGGTAGCCGGTCGCCTTCGAGGCGAGCGCCGACGAGCGGGAGACGCGCGGGTTCATCTCGATCACGCGCAGCTCGCCCGTGTCCCGGTGCCGTGCGAACTGGATGTTCGAACCACCCGTCTCGACGCCCACCGCGCGGATCACCGCGGCGGCCGCGTCGCGAAGCTCCTGGTAGGCCTCGTCGGGGAGCGTCATCTGCGGCGCCACCGTGACCGAGTCGCCCGTGTGGACGCCCATCGGGTCGAGGTTCTCGATCGAGCAGACGATCACGACGTTGTCGGCGCGATCGCGGATCACCTCGAGCTCGAACTCGTCCCAGCCGCGGATCGACTCCTCGACGAGCACCTGGCCGATGGGGCTCTCGGCGAGGCCTCGCTCGAC
>DASSBI010000345.1:0-5752 GCA_035698965.1 Gaiella sp.
CGGGGCGATGAGCACGAAGATCGCGGTCAGACACGTCGTGATCATCAGGACCAGCCAGAAGATCGTCGAGGCGAGACGCCAGGCTCGCGCCCGCTCGCCCTTCTCGAGGAGCTCGCTGAAGACGGGGACGAACGCGCCCGACAGCGCCTGGTCGGCGACGAGCGACCGGACGAGGTTCGGGATCTGAAAGGCGACGGTGAAGGCATTGATCCTTCCGGCTGCGCCGAAGGTGGAGGCGGCGACGATCTCCCTTACGAGCCCGAGCACGCGCGAGAGGCCGGTCGCGGCGCCGAAGACCGCGGTCGACCGCGCCAGGCGCCGGCGGTGCGCCCGCTCCTCCGCGAGGGCGGGATCGACGTTCGGGTCGAACGACGGGTCGAGCTCGGACATCCGGGGGGAGTTTCGCGGAATCGTCGGAGGCCCCTCTGCTACCATCCGGCGGCCCGCGGCCTGATCGGTCCGGGCGCTCTCACGTATGGCGAACATCAAGCAGCAGAAGAAGCGCGTCGACATCGCGGCCCGCCAGCGGCTCGAGAACCTCCGCTATCGCTCGACGATCAAGACGCTCGCGAAGCGCCTCGAGGGCGCCGTCGCCGACGGCGACGAGGCGGCGGTCGCCGCGGAGCATCGCGAGCTCGTGCGGACGATCGACAAGGCGGCTGCCCGCGGCGCGCTCCACAAGAACACCGCCGCGCGCAAGAAGGCTCAGGCCCAGCGTCTGGTCAGCAGCAGCGCAGTCGCCGCCTAGCACGCCGCAGCGTCAGCGGCTCTCGCGCGCAACGTCGGCGACGGCGAGCTGCACCTCGAGATCCGGCGCGAGCTTGCTGCCGCCCTTGAGCGCGTGATCCAGCTCCGCGAACCGCACAACGCCTCCCCGTAGCTCCTCCGCCTCGAACGCCTGTGTCTGCTTGGCCAGCTGCTTGGCGGGATACGGCTTGAGGCCGAGCTTGGCCCCCGCCTCGTCGGCCGAAAGGCCTGCTTCCAGCATGGCCTTCATCCGGGAGAGCCGGATCAGGTGCTGCCCCACGCGAGCACCGAAAGCGGCGGCTTCGCTCGCCCTCGGCCGGTGGCTCCGGGCGTACGTCGACTCGACGACCTCGAGCGCGGCGCCGGCGTCCCGCCTCCCGAGTGCGTCGGTGAGGTCCCAGGGATGCGCCTCCGCGGACGCTGTCGCCAGCCGCTGCACCTCCTCGACGCCGAGCGGCTCTCCCGCCGCCCACGTCGCGAGCTTGTCGATCTCCCGCGCGAGGACGAGCTTGTCGTCGCCGACCAGGTCGAGCAGCGTCCTGCACGCCTCGCCGCCCGCCTTGACGCCACGCTCCTGGAAGCTCTTCGCGATCCAGCCGATGGTGTCTCTCCTGCCGATCTCCCAGGCGAGAACGTCACCCGCCTTCGCGCACGCCTTCGCGAGCGGTGAGTCCTTCTTGACCGCGGTGCCGACGAGACAGAGCACGGTCCCGGGAGCCGGGTCGCGAAGGTATGCCACCACCGCCTCTGCGTCCTCGGCCTTCCAGCCGCCGGAGAGCCGGTCGTACTCGCCGAGCTGCCCGTCGACGTGGGTCACGAGCACGAGGCGCTCGCCGCCCAGCAGCGTTCCCGCATTGCACGCCGCGACGACGTCGGCACCGGACGCGCCGCCCTTCCCCGCGACCAGGCGCTCGACCGAGCCGGCGTCGAATCGTCTCCGAAGACGTTCGAGCGTGCGCTCGACCTTCGGCACGTCGTTGCCGGTCACGAGGTACACCGGCTTCAACTCCTGGGTGGCCACGGTGCCAGCGTAGTGGCGCCGGCTATCGCTCGGAGCGGACGGTCAGCGTGCGGCCGTCCGACTCGACGACGATCCGTCCGTTCACGTCGGTGCGCAGCGTGCGAAGGCCCCGTTGCGCGTCGAGCGCGGCCAGGGTCTCGGGGCGCGGGTGGTCGTAGTCGTTGTGTGCACCGACCGAGATCACGGCGACCCTGGGGTGGAGCACACGGAGCAGATCTGGCAGGCCGGTGTCCTCGGAGCCGTGATGCGCGACCTTCAGGACCTCGACCGGGCGGAGGTGCAGCCGGGACGTGACGTCGCTCTCGGCGTCTGCCGTGAGAAGAACGTCGGTCGCCCCGTAGCTGGCCAGCGCGACGACCGCGTGCTGGTTCGGATCCTCGCTGGGGAGCCCCGGATCGTCCGGCCAGAGGATCCGCAGCTCGAGCTTCCCGAGCTCGAACACCTCGCCCGAGTGGACAACGACGATCGGGATGTCGAGGCGGCGTGCGGCGGCGAGCACCGCCTCGCGGTCGGGCGACGGCGCCTCGATGCCCGGCTCTGCCACCGCACCGACCTCCAGCCGGTCGACGACCCGCGCCGCGCCGCCGATGTGGTCTCGCTGCGGATGCGTGAGGACTATCGCGGTCAGCGACCGCAGTCCTAGACGCGTGAGCTGGCCGGCGACGTCCGCCTCAGGCGGCCCTTCGTCCACGAGCACGGCGGCACCCGGCGCCTCGACGAGCGCGGAGTCGCCCTGACCGACGTCCAGAAACGTGACGCGGAGGCCGGTTGGCGCCGTCCAGGACGGCGATGGGCGGAGCGCGCACGCGACCGTCGAGACGGTCAGCGCGAGCGACACGAGTCCTGCGACGGCCTCGCGACGCCGGTACCGCGGCAGCCGCCGCACGAGGACGACCGCCCCGACGAGCAGGGCAGCGATCACGATGACCGCCGGCGACGAGATCTGCGCCGACGGCCAGCTCGAGACGACCCGCGCGACGAACGCGAGCCACCAGGCACACCAACCGGCGAGCCAGGCGAGCGAGGCCGCCGCGCCCGGCAGCACCGGCTCGACGGCGGCCGCCGCGAGCGACAACGAGATCAGCGGCGGCATCGCCGGCTCGGCCGCGATGTTCGCGGGCACGGTCCAGAGCGCGACCCGCCCGAAGTGGAGCCACACGATCGGCGCCGTGACGAGGCCGCACGCAACCGCGACGACGAGCACGTCCCAGAACCCGCGAGGGACGGGGTAGGCGTCGGGGACGCCCGACATGCGCGGCAGGACGAGGAAGATCGCGGCGACCGCGGCGAAGGACAGCTGGAAGCCGGGCTCGAGTGCCGATCGCGGCATCCACGCCAGGAGCACCAGCGCACCCACTGCGAGCGCGTGCCAGCGGTCGCGCGGGCGTGCGACGATCCACGCGAGCGACGCGAGCGTTCCCGCCACGGCCGCCCGGACGACGGACGGCTGCCAACCGACCGCCAGCGCGTACGACAGGACGACGAGGATCGCGAGCGCCTCGCCGACGAGCCGGCCCAGCCCGACGATGCGCGCAGCCATCACGACGCCCACCGCGACGATGGCGACGTTCTGGCCGGACACCGCGAGCAGGTGCTGGAGGCCGCTCCCCTGAAAGGCGTCCCGCAGCTCCCTGTCGATGCCCGAGTCCTCGCCGAGCACGATCCCCGTGAGCAGGCGGCGGCGCTCCCCCGTGGTTCCACGGGCGAGCGTCGCCTCCACATGCGCGCGCAGCCGGTCGCCGACGCCACCGATCCCGCCCCGCCGGCCGACGATGCGCCAGCCGTCGTCGCCGCGCAACACCACGTGCACGCCGCGACGCGCGAGCCAGCCGCGCTCGTCGACGCCGGTCTCGGGCCCACGCGGCGCGACCGGCCGCGCGCGCAGCTCGAGCACGGCGCCCTGGGGCGGCGCCCGCTCGGGCGGAAGCTCGAGCAACACCCGCTCGCGGATGCTGATCGCGCCGAATCGCACCACCTCCGCCGGCGTGCGGACGGCGAATGCCGTCCGGCTGACGGGTCCCGTGACGACGACGCGGGCGGACGCCGGCGCTTCGAGCCGCTCGGCGAGGACGCTTCGCTCCAGCGCCTCGTTCCGCAGCGTCCCCCACCAGAGCCCCAGGAGGGCGAGGGCCACCGCGGTGAGCGCGAGCCTGCGCACGTCACGTGACACGAGGGCGCCGCCAACCGCGATCGCGCCGACACCCGCGTCGAGAGCGGGCGACGGCCGCACCCAGGTCGAGACCGTGATGCCCGCGCATGCCGACCACACGAGGAGCGTGGGCCAGCCGGTCTCGAGCAGCCGCCGGCCCCGTGTCTCTCGTTCGACCCAGAAGCCGGTCATGGTTGCAACCTCACGGCGTCACCAGATCCCGGAGCTGCTCGATGCGGGCCGGCCCGATCCCGGGCACGTCGTCGAGATCGTCGACCGACCTGAAAGGCCCATGAGTCGTCCGCCAGTCGACGATCTTCTCCGCGGTGACCGGGCCGATCCCGGGTAGCTCGTCGAGCTGCTCGGTCGTGGCGGTCGCGAGGCTCACCTTCGCGCCCGGTGCAGACGCGCCGGCGAGCGCAGCCGGCACGCCGCCCGGGCCACGGCGCGGCACGATCACCTGCTGACCGTCGACGAGCGGCGCGGCGAGGTTCACCGCCGAGAGATCGGCGCGCCGCGTCGGACCGTCCGCCCGTGCGACCGCGTCGGCGACGCGCGCGCCGTCGTTGAGACGGAACAGGCCCGGACGGCGGACGGCGCCGACGACGTGGACGAACAGCTTCGGGACCGCGTCCTTCGCCGCGACCGAGCCGCCCACGCCGGCACCGGCCAGCGGCACTGCCCGAGCCGGCCCTTCACTTGCGCCGACACCGGCGAGCCGCGAGCCGGCCACGGCGAGCAGTGCCAGGAGCGGCACGGCGACCATCGCGAGCTGCGCGCGCGTGAGGGTGATCACCCGTCCAGCGTCGCGCCGAACCCGTGACGAGACTGTGCCGTCTCTGTGCCAACACTGTGCCGGGCAGCGGCGCCGGCGTGGAGCCCGACGCTGCGACTATGCGACGAGGTTCACGAGCCGGTCCGGCACGACGATCGTCCGTCGCGGCGAGCCTTCGCCGAGGTGGGCCTGAACGCGCTCCGATCCGAGCGCGAGCGCTATGAGCTCGTCCTCGGCCATCCCGGCGGGAACCTGCAGCCGGTCACGCAGCTTGCCGTTCACCTGCACGGCGATCTCGACGACGTCCGAGGTGACGAGCGCGGGGTCGGCCACCGGCCACGCGGTCTCCCACAGGCGGCCACCGCCGAGGCGCTCCCACAGCTCCTCCGCGACGTGCGGCGCGTACGGCTGGATCAGCGACAGGACGGTCTCGGTCGCGAACCGCACCTCGCCGGCCCGCGACGGGTCGTCCTTCACGCGATAGATCTCGTTCACGAGCTCGAACAGCGCCGCGATCGGCGTGTGGAACTGGAAGCGCCGCAGGATGTCGTCGGAGACGCGATCAATCGTCCGGTGCGCAGCACGAACCAGCTCGCCGTCTGCGGGCGCGTCGACCTCACCTCGTGCGGCGACCTCCAGCGCGAGCCGCCAGACTCGGTCGACGAGACGCGCAGTCCCCTCGATGCCGGCATCGCTCCACTCCTTGTCCTGCTCGGCAGGCCCCATGTAGAGGATGTAGAGCCTCAGCGCGTCGGCGCCGTAGCGCTCGACCGCCTCGTCGGGCGAGACGACGTTGCCCTTCGACTTCGACATCTTCGCGCCGTGCCGGTAGATCATCCCCTGGGTGAAGAGGCGCGAAAACGGCTCTCGGAAGCCGAGCAGCTCCATGTCGTTGAGCGCCTTCGTGAAGAACCGCGCATACATCAGATGCAGGACCGCGTGCTCGATTCCGCCGATGTACTGCTTGACGGGCAGCCAGAAGTCGACGATCTGCTGATCCCACGCTGCATCGTCGTTTCGCGCGTCGGCGTACCGCAGGAAGTACCACGACGAGTCGACG
>DASSBI010000346.1:0-7550 GCA_035698965.1 Gaiella sp.
GCGACGCGGTGACGGGTACGGCGACAAGCGCGCCGAGCACCCCGAGCAGCGCGCCGAACAGCGTGACGCCGAGGATCACGAAGAACGCCGAGATGTTCACCGCCTTGCCGTAGATCGTCGGGCTGAGCAGGTTGTTCTCGAGCTGCTGGTACACGAGCACCACGGCGAGCATGATCAGCGCGTCGGTGAGCCCCTCCTCCGCGAGGATCGTCGGCACGAGGATGAAGCCGGCGATGGTGGCACCGAGGTTCGGGATCAGGTCGAGGAACCCCGCGATGATCCCGAGCGCAAGCGCGTAGCTCGAGCCGAGCAGCGCCGCCGTGGTGCCCTGGACGGTGCCGGCGATCAGGGCGATCGTGAGCGCGCCGATCGCCCAGCGAGACACGGTCTGCGTCACGTGCTCCCAGACCTCGAGCCAGCGCTCAGCGTCGGCGGGCATGAGCATGCTCCGGACGACACCGCGCAGCCGCTCCATGTCGACCAGCAGAAAGAGCGTGAGAAAGATCAGCGTGAACAGCGTCAGACCAACGGAGAAAGCCGAGCCCGCAACGCCGAGGATCGCCGAGATCGCATGCGGGATCGAGTCGGCGAGGTTCGCGGCGCCCTGCTGCGTGTTCTCTGCCGCGCCCGAGTCACCGAGCCACGACAGCTCACCCGAGTCGCGCAGCTCCTGGACGAGCTGAGGGAGCGCCTTCACGAAATCCCGCAGCGAGGAGACCAGGGGGACGAGCAGGATCAGCGCGAGCACCGTCACGCCGACGGCTGTCCCGAGCACGACGATCGTCGCGGAGAGACCGCGGCCCAGCTTCGTCCAGCGCATGAAGGCGCGCAGCGGCACCTCGAACACGAGCGCCCCGAAGACGCCCAGGAAGACGACGAGCAGCGTGTCCCGGATCGAGATCACGGCTGCCGCCAGCGCGACGACGGCGGTCGCGGCGATCAAGAGCCGCCACGGGATTGCGCGGGACGCGCGGTGGACGGGGGTGACGGCGCTCACGGCACGGCCCATCGGCGCCCGAGCTGGGGGACGAGGTTGCGTAGTAGCCGCGGCACCGGGCGAGCATAGAGCAGTCCCCGGCGGACGGGCCGAGACACGAGGCGTATGATCGGCGCCCTTGGCGCACGGTAGGAACGCAGGCGTAGCGCCGGGCGGCCCCTCGGGCGCCGGGGGGCTCGACGGACGGGCGTACCTCCGCCTCGTGCTGCTCGGCGCGGCCATCGGCGTCCCGGCGGCGCTCGTCGCGGCACTCTTCCTCGCGCTCGTCCACGACCTCGAGCACTGGCTGTGGCACGACCTGCCGGACGTGCTCGGGCACTCGTCGGCCCCGTGGTACCTCGTCGTCGGGATCCCCGTGGCCGGCGCCGCGATCGTCGTCGCCGCGCGGCTGCTCCTGCCCGGAGACGGCGGCCACTCCCCGATCGAGGGCCTCAGCATGGCACCGACCCCGATCGCCAACGCGCCAGGCGTCGCTCTTGCCGCGCTCGGCACGCTCCCGTTCGGCGCCGTGCTCGGGCCGGAGGCGCCCGTCATCGCGCTCGGCTCCGTCGTCGGCGTCGCCGCAGCGCGCTTCTCGCCCGCCGGCGAACGCGCCACGAAGGTACTCGCGAGCGCGGGCGGCTTCGCCGCGATCTCGGCCCTCTTCGGCGGGCCGCTCGTCGCGGGCATGCTGCTCGTCGAGGGCGGCATCGGGATGGGGGCCATGCTGCTCCCCGTCCTTCTCCCCGGGCTCGTTGCCGCAGGCATCGGCTACCTCGTCTTCGTCGGGTTCGGCGACTGGGGCGGCCTCGAGGCGCCGGGCCTCGTCGTGTCCAACCTGCCGCTCTACGACGGGGTGCACCTCCTCGATCTCGTCGTCGCGGTCGTGATCGGCGTCGTCGGCGCGCTGGTCGTCCTCGTCGCCCGCCGGGCGGGCGAGCAGGTCCACGGGCTCGACGGGCCTCTCGGGCTTCCGGCGCTCCTGCTCGGCGGCGGGCTCGCGATCGGGCTGCTCGCCGAGCTCGGAGGACAGCTCGGGGCCGACCCAATGGACATTCTCTTCTCGGGTCAAGCCTCCCTGAACGCCGTCACCTCCAGCTCGACGAAGATCGTCCTCGTGCTGCTGGTCGCGAAGCTCCTCGCGTACGCCGTGAGCCTCGGCTGCGGCTTCCGCGGCGGGCCGGTCTTTCCGGCGATCTTCCTCGGCGTCGCCCTGGCGTCGCTGACCGTCGTCGTGTTCGACGTCTCGCCGACGCTCGCGATCGCCGTCGGCGCGGCCGCGGGGACGGCGGCGCAGACGCGCCTCCTCATCACGCCGGTCCTCCTCGCCGCGGTGCTCGTCGGCTCGCAGGGCGCCGACGCCGTTCCGGCCGCGGTGCTCGCGAGCGCGGCGGCCTGGCTGACGATGGCCGCGATCGAAGGAGTCGAGCTCGGCCCCGAGACGCCGGTCGAGAGGCGGCCGGCGACCTAGGCGATGGAGCGGCCTTCGGACAGCCGGGGACCGCTTGCGGGCATCCGGGTCGTAGAGCTCGGAGGGATCGGCCCGGTGCCGCTCTGCGGGATGGTCCTCTCCGATCTCGGCGCCGAGGTCCTCCGCGTGGATCGCCCGTCCGAGGCGGGGGCCGACCCCTTCGTTCCAACCCTGCACCGCGGACGCCGCTCGGTGGCGATCGATCTCAAGACGCCTGAGGGCGCCGATCTCGCCCTGCGACTCGCCGACCGCGCCGACGCGTTGATCGAGGGGTTCCGCCCCGGCGTCGCCGAGCGTCTGGGTCTCGGGCCGGAGACCGGCCTCGCACGCAACCCGCGGCTCGTCTACGGACGTATGACCGGGTGGGGCCAGGACGGGCCACTGGCCCAGGAAGCCGGGCACGACATCGACTACGTCGCGGTCGCAGGAGCGCTCGGCGCGATCGGGCCCGCGAACGGCGATCCCGTCGTGCCGCTCAACCTCGTTGCCGACATGGGCGGCGGCGGCATGCTGCTCGCACTCGGCGTCTGCGTGGGCGTCCTCCACGCACGCGCCACCGGCGAGGGCCAGGTCGTGGACGCTGCGATGACGGACGGGACGGCGCTCCAGCTCGCCGGAACGTACGGGCTCCTCGCGCGCGGGCTCTGGGAGGACCGCCGCGGCGCGAACCTCCTCGACGGCGCAGCACCCTTCTACCGGGCCTACCGCTGCGCGGACGGCGGGCATGTCGCGGTCGGCTGCCTCGAGCCGCAGTTCTACGCGGCGTTCGTCGACGTCCTCGGGCTCGGCGCCGACCCGCTGTTCGCCGACCAGCACGACCGGTCGTCGTGGCCGGCGATGGCCGAGCGGCTGGAGGCAGTGTTCGAGGCGCGGCCGCGCGACATGTGGGTCGCCGCCTTCGCCGGACGCGACGCGTGTGTCGCGCCTGTGCTCGGGCTCGCGGAGGCGGCGCGGCATCCGCACAACGCCGCGCGCGGCACCTACGTCGTCGACGAGGCGGGTGCGATCCAGCCCGGCGTCGCACCGCGGTTTCTCGGCACGCCCTCGCCGGTCCCGGCGCCGGCGAAGGCCGTCGGCGCGGATACGGAGGACGTCCTGCGCGAGCTCGGAGTGGACGACGCCGCGCTCGCAGAGCTCCGCGGGCGCGGCATCGTCGCGTAGCCGCTCAGCGACGGGCGACCGCCGCGATGAAGCCCATCAGGATGAACCCCGCCCCGATGCCGATCAGGAGCCAGGCGAAGAAGTCGTCGAGCATGATCCCGAGCCCGATCCCGACGAGGATCCCGCCGGGGAACGCCGGCCCCCCGTACTCGTAGCCCCGCCCCGACCTCGATTCGTGGGACATGTGGTTCTCCTTTCTGCTCGGTCGCGGTTTACACGATCGCGCTGACCGCCGTCGACGCCGTGTCACGGAAGACCGGACCGACGAAGGACTGCAGGCCCTGCGCGAGCGCGAGGAAGCCCGACGCCGTCTTGTGACCGAAGCCGCGCGAGCCGAAGCGCACGCCGACCCAGACGCGGTCGTCCTCGTCGGCCATCAGGTTCACGTAGTGGGTGCCCGAGCCGACGGTGCCGAGCTGGTCGAGGCTCCGCTGGTTCACCGGGCCGAAGGTCTTCACGTGCATTCGCTCACCTCCATTCTGTCGTCCGACAAGACACCGGCGAGTCGAACCGCCGTGTCGCGCTTTGCAGGCGCGTGCCTGGCTGCTCGGCCACGGTGTCGGGGAGGCCTCCGAAAGGATTCGAACCTCTACGCCCGGGGTCGAAGCCCGGTGCTCTCGTCCGCTGAGCTACGGAGGCGTGATGTCGCCGTCGGCGAGAAGTTCGCCGACGCGGACCTGCTCGGTGAGGAGGCGACGGAAGCGCGCGGCGTCCGCACCGACGTATGCGCGCGTGAGCTCGTGCCCGGCCAGGTAGGTGATGATGTACGTCCGCGACGTCGGCTCCTGCAGGAACCGGATCAGGTGCGTCGCCATGTCGGGCGCGAGGAGTCCCCACCGCTCGAGATACGCCTGGACGTCCGACTCCTTCGCCCCAGCCTCGTGGAGCATCAGTGCCGCGTTGAGGTTGGCCCACCGGCACGGCTCGAGCGCGCGCCCGACGGCGAGTGCGAGGTCGAGATCGAAGTCGACATCGGCTTCGCGTCGCACGACGTCGGCGAGCGCCGCGGCGCCGTTCCCCTCGAGCAACAACCATGGCGCGACCGTGGCGATTCCCTCCGCGACCATCGACTGAGGGGTCGGAACGAGCACCAGCGTCTCCTCGAGCAGGCCGAGACGGCGGACGAGCGCTTGCTCCTTGCAGCAGCGCTCGGTGTGATGGCCCGGATACGTCTCGTGGATCGCAAGGGCCAAGAGCTCGATCGCCGAGATGGGCAGGTCGCCGTTGACCGAGATCCTGCTCTGCAGGTCGCCGAGGTACTCGCAGAACGCGAGCCACGGCTCGTCGTGCACCATCTCGACGGCGATGTCCTCGCCCTCCGGAAGCTCGACGAGAGCCCGTGTCTGCCTGCGCGCCTCCTCGATGACCGCCGTAGCCGCCCGCTCGATTGCGTCGGCCGGCACGCGAATCGACTCCTCCCAGGCCCGATGACGCTCCGCGACGGGACCGGTTCCCGGGAGGAGCCGATCGAGCTCGCCGTGCGCGGCCGCGAAGACCGATTCGTCGGTGCGGCGCGGCCGCACGCCGTAGCACCGCTCCACCTCGTCGGCGTAGGAAGGCCCCTCGCCCGCGAGCACTCCGGCATAGGCCCGTAGCCCACGCACCTGGTCGCGAAGCCAGCCGTCGCGGAGCTCGGCGAGCAAGATGTCCGCCCGGTCGACGAGCTCGCTCGGCTCGACGAGTGGCCCTGCGTCGACCGCTTCGGCGAGCTCCGCCGGGCCGACGTACGACTCGGCGATCCCATCGACGTGCCGACCGAGCTGGAGGCCGAGCACGACGTATCGCGCTGCCGGCGAATCGGTCACCGCGGGGAGGCTATCGGGCTCGCCGCTCGACGCCATGAGTGCGGATGGAGGGAGTCGAACCCCCACGGCCGAAGGCCGCCGGTTTCTGAGACCGGTGCGTCTGCCAGGTTTCGCCACATCCGCATGCGGCTCGGCGCGGGCACCCCCCGCGCCCGCGCCGAGCGCGTGCGACCAGCCGCAGGCGTGAATCCGGCGTGCGGCTCGTCGGTCTTACGCGGCATCCCGCGGTGGCTGCCGCTCGGGTCGTGCCGCCTCGAGGCGCGCCTTGCGGCGCACGTCCAGGACGATCACCTTGGCCGCCCGGTCCGCGCGCACCGGGCGCGGGGGCACGAGCCGGACGATGTGCAGGTGCCGATGCTTGTGCATCGCGGTCTCCTTTCGTCTGTGATGCCGAGGCAGTTGCGGTGCCGAAGGCGACGCCTTCAGGGATCTGCCGCGCCGCAGGCGCGGATCCGAGCAGGGGGCCGCTCGGCCGATTCCCGCTCGCGAACAGCTCAGAGGGCGCCGCTGGGGTCACACCGCATTAGCGAATGACCCCGGTGTCCGACGTCAGTCGGACACCTTCGCGTGAGGGGCAAGGACGTCACGTGTCGGACTGAAGTCCGACACCACGGGCCAGGGAGGCGTGGCGGTCGGCGTGTCACCGCCGACCGCGACGTTCAATTGACGGAGAAGCCGAACGGTCGCTTCTCCGTCTGCTCGAGCCCGTCGGCGCGACCGAAGAGCGACGCGAGCGTGCGAGCCGACCCGTCGCCTACCTGGCCGTGACGTTCGAGCCACGCATCGGCCTCCTCCGCGGAGAACGCCCCGAACTCGACCTGAGCGGCGCAGCGTCCCGGCCGCGACACCGCCGGATGGATCGTCCGGAGCGGCTCATTCGTCGTGACGAGCACGACCACGCGGAGCCCCTGACCGATCAACCCGTCGACCACGTTGAGCAGCCGCGACAGGCCCTGCCCGGTCTGGTACCTCGCGTCCAGGGCGAGCAGCTCACCCGTGTCCTCGAGGATGAGCAGGCGCCAGCCCGAGTCGTCGTCGTCCTGGTCGAGCAGGACGTCGAGCATGTACTTCGGGTTGCCGAAGAGCTCCTCCGGATCGGTCACGTAGTGGAAGTCGCACCATCGCCGCCACTCCCACGCGAGCGCGCGGAGGGCATGCGTCTTCCCTGTGCCGGGGATGCCGTACCAGAGGATCAGCCGGCCGGCGTGCTCGTCGTCGAACCGTCGGTCGACGAGCGACCCGAGTGCCCGCGACACCGCGGCGGGATAGTTGCCGGCGATCTCCGACCACGACGGCACCGCGATCGAGCGTGACGTCCGCCTGGCCTTCCGGTCGTTTGCCCAGAAGCTCATTCGAACCTCCTGCTTCTCCTCGGGCCG
The DNA here is from genome assembly GCA_035698965.1 of Gaiella sp. Classification (GTDB taxonomy): domain Bacteria; phylum Actinomycetota; class Thermoleophilia; order Gaiellales; family Gaiellaceae; genus Gaiella. Next base: position 6,793 of record DASSBI010000346.1, read on the forward strand.
GGCGATCGGGTACCGCTCCTGGAGCCACCGCTTCGCCGATGCGAGCGTGTCTACCGAACGCGCGGCGGTGCGCACGAATGCGCGTCCGCGCTCGAGCGAGACGTGGGCGAGGCACTCCCCGTCTACCTCGTCCGACAGGTCGATGACGGCTGCCCGCTCCGAGCCGTCGCGGAGGCTGTAGAGGGCCCGTTCGAGCAGCCCCTCCAGCGTCATCCGCTCGGTCGCCCAGGAGGTGTACGCCGTGTGCTCCAGGTTCCGCTCCACGACGAGCTCGGTGAAGCGGGCGATCGTGAGGTAGTCGAGGTCCAGCTCCCAGGTCATGGCGAGCTCGTGACCCCGCGCCTCGTCCTTGTGACTGGGCATCGTGCTTCCTTCTAGCGGCCTCGATTCGAATGTGGTCCCGCCGAGGCCGAGGCGGGAAGTGGAGACGGCGGGAGTCGAACCCGCTCCTCCTCGGTGCAGGAGGTGTTCTTCCAGAAGAACCTCATCCCCGAGTGATCGATGCGGACGGGTGGAGTCGAACCACCACAGTCGGTGACGCTTCATCCACGACCCCGACGGGAGCGTCGATGCAGCGGCTGCCCGTCTCCGTGGTCGCTCGCGTCCTCTGTCCCATTCGCCTCGAAAGCCGAACGATGTTGTCCAAGCCACTCGCCTACCCTTCGACCCTGGATCACCGGCCGCCGGATGCGCTATCCGGGATGGTCGACGTCCTACGTGGAGGAGCTTTGGAGCCCGAGCCTCGCGCACTTGGCGTA
>DASSBI010000347.1:0-3146 GCA_035698965.1 Gaiella sp.
AAGACGATCGTCACGACCTTTCGCATCTCCTGCGGCGGTCGCGCCTCGGCGAGCTGCGTGCCGCACGCGAGGCAAAACCGCGCAATGTCCGGGTTCTCGACGCCGCACGCCGCACAGACCTTCATGCGGCGAGTGTACGAAGCGCGGTCGGGCCGTAGGCCAACTGAGAGAATGTGCCCATGGCCGCCTCAGCCGATGCGCTTGCCCACGCCGCAGAGCTCGAGCGGCGGGACGGGGAGATCGCGAGCGAGCTCGCGGTCGTGCGCGACCTCGAGGAGCGGGTCGGCGCGATCCGCGCGCGGGCGGGCATCGTGCGGGAGGTGCTCGAGCGGGTGCCGCTCGAGCGCGAGGATCTCGCGCGGCGCCGCGCCGAGGCAGACGAAGCAGTCGCGGCCGCGCGCGAGGACGTCGAGCGGACGGAGTCGAGGGTCACGTCGCTGGAGTCGGGTCGCAGGAGACGCGAGGACGAGCTCGACCGGGCCCGCAAGGAGGCGGCGACCGCGCGCGACGGGCTCGCGGACGCCCTCGCGGTGCGCGTACGGATCGACGAGCGGGAGTCCGCGCTCGTGGAGGAAGAGCGCGCGCTTGTCGCCGAGGGCGAGGCGCTGGCAGAGGCCGCCGACCTCGTCGCCGAAGGCGTGCGGGATGTCGGCCGGGTGACCGAGTCCGCCGGCCGCGCGCCGGGGACGTCCCTGGCGGAGCTCGACGACTGGGGCAGTCGTGTCCGCTCGGCGCTCTTCGTCGCGCGCGGGACGTTGGAGGCGGAGCGCGAGCGAGTGGTCGTCGAGGCGAACGCGCTCGGGACATCCGTCCTCGGCGAAGAGCTCGGCCCGGCGAGCGTCGCGCTCGTCCGCCGCCGGCTCGAAGCGGCCGCTCGCTAGAACGGAAAGCGGGGATCGTCCGGCCGCCGGTCCAGGGCGCCGCCGTCGCGACAGCTCGAGGGCAGCGCGTACGCCGCGCGGATGATGGTCCGCTCCGAGAGCCGCTCGGCGAACGCGGTGCGAAGGATCCGGCGCGTGGTTCCCTCCGGCATCCCGAGACGCAGCGCCAGCGGCCCCGCCTCCTGAAGGGCAAGGCACTCGGTCACGCCCTCGCGACGCTCACCTCCGAGGTGGACCGCCTCGTGCGCGAGGACGACGAGCGCGTCCGCCGAGCGCTGGTCGCCGCGATGTCTTCCCGCGAACGCCACGTCGTAGAGAGCGCGGCAGATCGTCGGGTCGAGATAGGCGAGCCCCGACCCGGGGAACGCGATGCCCAGCGTGTCGCTGCCCGCGCCGGTGAAGGAGTAGCCCTCGTCGCAGCGGATTCGCACGGGATTTCCTGCGATCCGCGACGCCTCTGCCGTGAAGCGGGCCTCCGCCGTCGTTCGTGCATCCTCCGAGAGGGCTGACCACGTCGCGCTCCGGTCGCTCCGGACCGCAAGGAAGACGACGACCGCCGCGATCCCGGCACCCACGACCCAGCCGAGCTGGCGGCCACGACGCTCTGGGCGGGCGGGTGGCGGCAGGAACCGGATTCCCTCGTCGTCCTCGACGACCTCTCCGAACCCGAGGTCGGCGTCCTCCGGCCCGGGCGGAATGCGGGACGTCGTAGGACGCGGAGCCTCGCGCCGGCCGCGGAAGACGAACTCGAGCTCCGCCGCGAGCAGGAGGACGATCGGCACCCAGATCGGTACCCAGGCACGGACATCGTCGCTGAAGAGCCAGGCAACGACGACGACCAGTGCCGCGGCGCGGACGGCGGCCTGTACCGTCGCGCGGTCGGCGTTCTCCCACATGGGCGCAGGGTAGAGTCGCGCCCGTGCCGGCGACGCTCATGGACGGAAAGGTGCTCGCGGAGCGGATCCGCGGCGACGTCGCTCGCGAGATCTCGGAGCTCGGTCACGTCGGGCTCGCGACGGTGCTCGTGGGGGAGGATCCCGCGTCGGAGGTCTACATCCGGCTCAAGCACGGCGCGGCGAAGGAGGCAGGGATCGACACGCGCGACGTGCGGCTGGGCGCGTCGACGTCCGAGGCCGACGTTCTCGCGCTCGTCGACGACCTCAACGCGGACGACGAGGTCGACGGGATCCTCGTGCAGCTGCCTCTGCCCTCCCACATCGACGAGACGAAGGTCACGTACGCGGTGGCACCGCACAAGGACGTGGACGGCTTCCACCCCGTCAACGCCGGGAACCTCTACCTCGGGACGCCGCTGCACACCCCGGCGACGCCTGCCGGCTGCATGGCGCTGCTCGAGGAGTACGGCGTCGATCCGAAGGGGAGGAACGCGGTCGTGATCGGGCGCAGCGAGATCGTCGGGCGTCCGGCGGCGATGCTGCTCCTCCAGGCGCACGCGACGGTGACGATCTGCCACTCGCGGACGGTCGATCTCGGAGGGGAGGTCAGACGTGCCGACATCGTCGTCGCGGCGGTGGGCGTGCCCGGCATCGTGTCCCCGGACATGGTCAAGCCGGGCGCGACGGTGATCGACGTCGGCCTCACGCGCGGCGAGGACGGCAAGATCCGCGGCGACGTCGACCCTGCCGTTGCCGACGTCGCAGGGCTCCTGACGCCCATGCCCGGCGGGACCGGGCCGATGACGATCGCGCTGCTGCTCGCGAGCGCTGTCAAGGCGGCTCGCTATCGTCGCGGCCTCCTCCCGTACCCGATGCTCTGACGGACGGGGCGCGAGATGGCGATCACACGAGACCAGGTGCTCCACGTCGCGCGGCTCGCGCGGCTCGACCTCGGTGACGACGAGGTCGAGCGACTGACGGGCGAGCTGGACGCGATCCTCGACGCGGTCTCCAAGGTGGCGGAGCTCGACCTCTCCGACGTGCCGCCGACCTCGCACCCGCTCGACCTCGTCAACGCCTGGGCGGAGGACGAGCCCCACGAGTCGCTGCCGATCGAGGACGTCCTGCGGAACGCGCCGGCCCCCGAGCGGAACCTCTTCCGCGTGCCGCCGACCACATGAGCCGTAGGCTTGACGGAGGCTCCAATGAGCGGAGGCGCCGGCTTTGCGGGCGCCGGGAGCGGGCATGAGCCGTAGGCTCGACGGAGGCTCCAATGAGCGGAGGCGCCGGCTTTGCCGGCGCCGGGAGCGGGTATGAGCGGGCTCACGAACGAGCAGGTCGTCCTGACACCGGTCGTCTCCGAGAAGAG
>DASSBI010000348.1:0-6136 GCA_035698965.1 Gaiella sp.
GCGACGCCGCCGACCGCGGCTCCGACGCCGAAGCCGAAGCCGAAGCCGGTGGCGAAGCCCAAGCCCGCACCGCAGGTCCCCATGTGCCGTGTCCTCAAGGTCACGCCGGGGATGGTGAAGGCGAACGGCAACCGCCAGCTCGTGATCGCCAGGGTGACGCAGTCGCGGAACCCGGTCAAGGGAGTCGCTGTCCGCTTCACGGGCAAGGGCCTGAGCAAGGTCGTGGTGACGAACGCCCAGGGCGTCGCCCGCTTCTCGATCGCGCCGCGCAAGGCGGGGATCATGCTCGTGAAGATCACGAGCGCAAAGGCGTGCAACAGCGCCCGGATCGGCGTGATCGGCGCGTTCGAGCCGCCGGTCACCGGCTGACAGAATCCCGGGCCGGCACTCGGTCGGTGTCCTGTGCTGCGGCGCGGGGCACCGACCGGCCCGGGTGGACGCCGCTACATCCCGTAGGCCTCGAGCAGCCGGAGCCAGAGCTCCGAGCGGGTCGGGAACGACGGCACCGCGTGCCAGAGATCCTCGAGCGGCACCTTCCCGACGACGGCGATCGTCGCCGCATGCAGCGCCTCGGCCACCTCTGCGCCGGTGATCGTCGCACCGACGACGACGCGGCGATCCTCGTCGACGACGAGCCGCGCGGTGCCAGGCGCACCGCGTCCGACGAACGAGCCTCCCGCGTTGCCGCTCGTCTCGACGTCGACCGAGCGCACCGCGAAACCCGCCTCCTCGGCGGCTGCGAGCGTGAACCCGACCGCGCCGACCTGCGGGTCGGTGAAGATCACCCGCGGTGAGGCGCCGCCGTCCGAGCGGAGATGCACCTCCTTGCCGAGAATCGCGTCGGCGGCGAGTCGCGCCTGGTACTTCCCCATGTGCGTCAGGAGCGCGCGGCCGTTGACGTCGCCGACCGCGTAGAGCCACGCCTCGTGTCCGGGAACGCGGAGCGACTCGTCGACCGAGACGTGCTTCCCCGGCTCGAGCCCGACCGTGTCGAGCCCGATGTCTGCGCTCCGCGGTGTGCGCCCGATCGAGACGAGGATCTCGTCGGCCTCGACCGCCTGACCGTCGTCGAGCTCGACGCGGACGACGCCGTTCCGCGAGACCCGGCTCACCTCGGTCTCGAGGCGAATGTCGACGCCGGCCTCGCGGAGAGCTGTCTCCACCTGCTCGCTCGCGAACGGCTCCTCGCGCTGGATCAGGCGGTCGCCCAGATGGACGAGGGTCACGCGCGAGCCGAGCGACGACCACGCCTGCGCCATCTCGACCCCGACCACGCCGCCTCCCAGGACGAGGAGCCGGCCCGGGACGTGCCTGGCCGTGGTTGCTTCGATGTTCGTCCACGGCTCCGACTCCGCGAGCCCGGGCACGGGCGGGATCGTCGCGAAGCTGCCGCTGGCGACCACGACGGCCTTTCGTGCGAGGAGAACCTCGTTGCCGACGCGCACCCGCCGCTCCCCGTCGAGCCGTCCGTGGCCGCGGACGAGCGTGACGCCGCGGTCCTCGAGCCAGGGCAGCTGGGACGAGTCGTCGAGGTCGTGGACGACCTCGTCGCGCCTCGCGAGCACGGCCTCCACGTCGAGCCGCCCCGTCGCGACGCCGGGCACGCGACCCGCCTCCGCCGCGAGCTCGCCGGGCCGCAGCAGGGCCTTCGAGGGCATGCACGCATAGAACGAGCATTCGCCGCCGACGAGTCGCTCCTCGACGATCGCCACCTCGAGCCCGGCCTCGCCGAGGCGGCCGGCGATCACCTCGCCCGGGGCACCCGCACCGATCACGACCACGTCGAACGCGCGCTCGCTCATGCCCTACCTCCTGCTGTTCGACTCGGTGTCCGACTTCTGTCGGACACCTTAGGTGGCCGTCAGCTCGCAGCGGCGACGAGGGCGTCGGCCTCGGCCAGGAACGCCGTCGCGCCGACCTTGCGGTAGAACGCGCGCGCGAGCTCGAGGTGTGCCTCGGCCTCGCCCAACCTCCCCGCGGCGGCCAGCGCTCTTGCTGCCCGGAGGCGAAGGTCGGCCGCGAGCCGTTCCGTCCCCATCGACGCGAGCGTGTCTGCCGCCCGCGCGTCCTCGCCGTCGAGCACCGCACCACACGCGACCTGCCAGGGGCTTTCGGGCATCCGGCCGACGATGCTCTCGGCGGCCTGCGGGCGACCGGCCTCCAGCAATTCGACGACGAGCTCGACATGGAACTCCTGGATGTCGCCGACGGACTCTGCCGCGTCCAAGGCAGTGACGACCTCGTCGAGCGCCGCCGATGCATCGTCGTTCCGACCGCGGCGGCGGATGAAGCCCGCGAGCCCGACGACCGCCGGCAACACAGCCGCGGCTTCGCCGGACTCGCGCGCAGACTCGAGCGCGAGCTCGAAATCGACTCCCGCGGCGGCTACGTCACCGCGCGACTCGAGAATGGTGGCGCGAACGAACCTCGCCAGGTACTCCTGGCGATTGAAAGCTGCCGCCCCGATCATCGAGTTCGCCTCCTGGAGGGCCTCCTCCCAGTCGCCTGCATCGAAGCGAAGGCCGAGAACGTTGCCCCGGAGGAACGCCGCGCCCTGAAGGTCACCATCGTGCTCCGCGCGCGCCGCCCCCTCGACCGACACCTCGATCGCCCGCCCCAGGTCGCCGAGGCTCGCCCAGGCAACACCGAGATTCGTGTACGCGCGCGCCGCGACACGGCCGTGACCGACGAGCTCGAGCGCACGGTCGAAGAGCTCGACGGCGCCCCAGTCGCCGTCCTTCGTCATGCATGCAGCCTGGGTCACGATGGCGTCCGCCTCGAGCTCGACGTCGCCGATCGCCTGTGCGTGCTCGATGGCTCGCTCCGCCTCGCGGCGCCCGGAGTCGAACTGGAAGTTCATCATGAGCATCCGCGCGTTCTCCGCCAGGACGAGCGCCGTGGCGCGAGACGGCGGCCGTCCGTCGAGGATCGCCGTCGCGCGGTCGAGCAGTCCGCGTGCCTCGGCCGGACGCGTGTGCCACGCGTGCCAGCTCGCGGCGACGGCCGCCTCGGCCGCCCGCTCCGGGTCGCCCGCGCGCTCGAACGCGTCGACCGCCCGCTCGAGGTGGTCACCGGGCTGCCCGGCGTAGGCAAGCGCCCTTCCCGCGTGGAAGAGAAGCTCGGCTGACGGCTCGGCGTCGTCGGGGAGCAGCTTCAGCGCACTTTCGAGGAAGGACGTGGCTGCGTCGTAGGCGCCGAGCGCGAGCGCCCGCTCCCCCGCGTCCTGCAAGGCCTGCACGACCCGTGGCCCCAGCGCCGTGACATCCTCGCCCGCCGCGCGCCGCAGCTCGATCGCGGTGAGGTAGTGGTGCGCGAGGGTCTCGGCCCGGTCCTCGGCGCGGTCGTCGGGTAGCGACTCGATCCATTCGGCCGCCGCGAGGTGACGCTCCGCCCGGGCGGCGCGCGGGAGCTGGCTGTAGGCCGCGTCGCGGACGAGTGCGTGGACGAACGCGTGCTGCGTCGCGCCCGCGACCGCGGAGCGTTGCTCGCGGCGAACGAACTCCTTCCGCTCGAGCGAGCGGAGAAGCTCGGTCAGCCGCCACGACTCGAGGCCGGCGGCGGAGGCGAGCGCGTCCGACCAGAAGACCTTCCCGTGCACAGCGGCCGTTTGCAGCAAGTCCTTCTCGGTGGCCGGAAGAAGGTCGATGCGCGCCGCGATGATTCCCTGCACCGACTCCGGAAGACGCTCATCGACCTTGGCGCCCGCCTGCAGCATCCGCACGAACTCCTCGGCGTAGAGCGGGTTTCCGGCCGCCCGCTCGACGAGCGCCTGCTGGGTTTCGACGTCCAGTACGGGCTGCTCGAGCAGGGACAGGACGAGACGGGCGGTGGCGTCGTCGTCGAGCGCGGCGAGCGAAACCGTTGTCGCGTTCCGCTTGCCGCCGCCCCAGCCGGGCCGGCGCTCCAGCAACTCGGGCCTGGCGGTGCACACGACGAGGAGCGGCACGCCGTCCACCCAGTCGACGAGTCCGTCGACGAAGTCGAGCAGGCCGTCGTCGGCCCAGTGGAGATCCTCGAAGACGAGCACCATCGGGCCGCTCTCGGCAATCGTCTCGAGAAAACGCCGCCAGGCGGCGAACGCCTCGCCGCGCTCGTCGCCGCGCCCGTCGACCCGGCCGAGACCGACCAGCGGGCGCAGGTGGCGGTCGACCCACGCCCGCTCGCCGTCGTCCGCGATCGCCTCGAGCACGCTGCCGAGCTTCGCCTCCGTCACGTCGGCGGGATCCGACTCGAGGATCCCGCCATGGGCTTTCACGATCTCGCCGAGCGCCCAGTACGAGACGCCGTCGCCGTAGGGCAAGCACCGGCCCTGTCGCCAGGTGATCAGCTCCTCGTCCTCGTCCACCACACGGCCGAGCTCGGACACGAGCCGGCTCTTGCCGATCCCGGGCACCCCGACGAGCGTGACGAGCTGCGTCGAGCGGTCGCGCCGCGACCGGCGATGTGCGTCGACGAGCAGGTCGAGCTCGTCCTCCCGGCCGACGAGAGCCGCCCCGGCCGTGCCACCCAGATCGACCCCGAGCCGCGCGCGGGGCTCGACCGCCTCCCACACGGGCACCGGCTGTGCCTTGCCCTTCGCCTGGACGGGCTCGGCCTCCCGGTAGACGATCTCGCGGTCCGTCGCACGGTACGTCTGCTCGCCGACGAGTATCCCGTCGACCGGCGCGGCGGACTGCAGCCGGGCGGCGGTGTTCATCACGTCGCCGGCGACCATCCCCTCGCCCTCGCCCGGGGACGCGTCGAGCGAGACGAGCGCCTCACCGGTGTTCACCGCGATCCGGACGTGGAGGTCGCGTCCCGGCTGTTCCTCGTTCAGCCGGCCGACCGCGTCGCGTACGGCGAGCGCCGCACGCACCGCCCGCTCGGGATCGTCCTCGTGCGCGACAGGCGCGCCGAAGACCGCGACGACCGCATCGCCGATGAACTTCTCCACCGTGCCGCCGAGGCGCTCGAGCTCGTCGCGGGTCCGCTCGTGGTAGACCCGCAGGAGTGCGCGGACGTCCTCCGGGTCGCTCTCCTCGGCCCGCGCCGTCGACCCGACGAGATCGGTGAAGACGACGCTGACGACCTTCCGCTCCTCACGCCGCGCGACGACCGCCGCGTCGGTCAGCGCCGCGCCGCACTCCGAGCAGAACTTCGCGGTCGCCGCGTTCTCCGTGCCGCAGGCCGGACATGCCCCCATGGGCGCGGAGTCTAGGCTCTCCTCGTGCCGAGGCAACAGCTGCGCCTGGCCACTCCTGACGCCGTCGAGATCGAGGCGTCGCTCACCGAGCTGCGCCGCCAGCTGAAGATCCCGGTCGGCTACCCGGACGAGGTCGTCGCCGACGCGAAGCGCGCGATCGCGGCGGTCGAGCTACCCGATGCCGACGAGACCGCGATCGAATTCGTCACGATCGACCCACCCGAGTCGAAGGACCTCGACCAGGCACTCCACATCGAACGCCGCGGCTCCGGGTACCGGGTGCGCTACGCCATCGCCGACGTCGCCGCGTTCGTCGCGCCCGGAAGCCCGCTCGACGAGGAGGCACACCGGCGCGGGGTGACGCTCTACGCCCCCGACGGGAACACGCGGCTCTACCCGCCCGAGCTGTCCGAGGGAGCGGCCAGCCTGCTCCCCGACGAGCTCCGTCCCGCGCTCGTCTGGACGATGGACGTGGACGAGACCGGCGAGGGCACCGAGGTCCGCGTTCGCAAGGCCCGTGTCCGCAGCCGGAAGAAGCTCGACTACGGCGGTGTCCAGCAAGCCCTCGACCATGGGTCCGCCGACGAGGTGCTCCGGCTCCTGCGCGAGGTCGGCATCCTCCGCCAGCAGCGCGAGGCACGCCGCGGCGGCGTGAGCCTGCAGCTGCCCGAGCAGAAGGTCGTGACCGCCCCGGACGGGTACGAGCTCTCCTACCGCGCGCCGTTCCCTGTCGAGGGCTGGAACGCGCAGATCTCGCTCATGACCGGAATGGCCGCGGCGGAGCTGATGCTCGAGGGTGAGGTGGGGATTCTCCGCACCGTCCCGGCCGCGGACCCGGCACGGCTCGAGCGCTTCCGGCACACCGCGAAGGCGCTCGGCGTCCCCTGGCCGAAGGAGACGTCGTATCCGGCCTTCGTGCGCACGCTCGACGCGAACGTGCCCCGGCAGGCGGCG
>DASSBI010000349.1:0-3448 GCA_035698965.1 Gaiella sp.
CCGAATCGCCGTTGGCCTACGAGCGGATCTCGTGCTGATCGATGCGCCCGACTGGCGGCACGTCGCGTACCACTTTGCCGGCGACGTCGTCCACTCGGTCGTCCAGGAGGGCCGGGTCGCGCACCTGCGGGCATAATCGAGGCGATGGCGAGCCAGAAGCAGCGTCGCAAGCGGGCGAAGGAGAAGCGCCACGCCTACGAACTCGTCGAGATCGACGCCGAGGGGAACGAGACTGTCCTCAGCGCGAGCGAGCTGAAGACCGAGGCGCCCGCCAAGCCGGCGACGAAGGCCGCCGCACGAAGCGGCTCGAAGGGGAGGTCCGCGCGGGGCACCCCGCAGCCGCCGAACTGGAATCGCGTGCTCAAGCGCGGCGCGCTGTTCGCCCCGATCTTCTTCGCGACCGTCATGCTTCTCGGGCGAGGCAGGCTCACGCCGACGGGTGCGATCGTTCAGACGATCCTCCTGCTCGCGATCTTCATCCCCTTCAGCTACTTCATGGACCGGCTCGTCTGGCGGTCGCACGAGAAGCGCCTCCAGAAGGCCAAGCCGGCCGGACGCTGACCGCATGCCGCGACCCCGCGGCCCGGCTTACGAGGGCGACTCGTCGTCGAGGTAGTGCCCGGGGCCGGGCCACGGCGCCAGGATCAGAAGAAGCCGAGCGCCGCTCTCGCTCGACACGGCGCGGCGCTCGCCCGGCTCGAACGTCGCGAGCGTGCCCACGCCGCCGTCCACCACCTGGTCGCTGCAGCGGATCTGCGCACGGCCCTCGACGACGGTGAGCCACGCCCGCTCACGTACCTGGTGGTCGTTCATCGTCTGGCCGGCGTCGAGGCGGACGGCGATGGCGCGGGTTCTGTCGTCGGTCGTCAGCACCGTTGGATCGACCATCCCGCCCGGCGCTTCGATCGTCGTCAGGTCCCGCGACTCCACCGCGCACCGTATCGCGCCACGCTGTGCAGCGGAACCTCCGAGCGTCCGTAGACTCGCGTCGTGCCAGCCGTGGTCGACCAGTTGCCGCTCGGTCCACTCGAGACGAACACCTACCTCGTTCGGGCCGAACGGGGGGCTCCCGAGGCGCTCGTCGTCGACCCGAGCGGGCCCGCGGCGGACATTCGGCTCGCCCTCGCATCCCACGGCTCACGTTGCGCCGCAATCCTGGTCACACACGGCCACTTCGACCACATCCTGGGCCTGGCCGAGCTCGCCGAAGGCACAGGTGCACCGGTCTATGGCCCGGCCGGCGAGCGCGCGCTCCTCGAGACCCCGGACGCGTTCACGCCGCCGGGCATCCACGTGCAGCCGTGGACTGCGGACGTGCTCCTGGGCGGCGGCGAGTCGCTCGAGCTGGCCGGGCTGCACGTTGACGTCGTCGCCGTCCCGGGCCACTCGCCCGGGCACCTGGCGTACGCGGTCGACGGTGTACTCCTGTCGGGCGACGTGCTGTTTGCGGGCTCGGTCGGTCGCACCGATCTCCCGGGCGGCGACTGGCCGACGCTGCTGGCCTCGATCGGCACGCTCGCCGAGCGCTTCCCGCCGGGGACGGCCGTCCATCCGGGCCACGGGCCCTCGACGACGCTCGGGGAGGAGCTGGCGCGGAACCCGTTCCTGGCCGGGCTCCGCGACGCGGAGGGGAAGGCAGCGGGGTGAGCGACCGCCCGAAGGTCGAGCGGCCACGCGGGACCCACGACGTCGTCCCGGCGGAGATGCCCGCCTGGCAGCGGGTCACCGGGGAGGTCGAGCGGCTCTGCCTGCTGTATGGCTACCGCCGGATCGTCACGCCGGTGTTCGAGGACACGGCGCTCTTCGCGCGCACGTCCGGCGCGGGCTCGGACGTCGTGCAGAAGGAGATGTACACCTTCTCCGACCGCTCCGACCGCTCGCTCACGCTCCGGCCCGAGGGCACCGCGCCGATCTGCCGCGCATACGTCGAGCACGGCATGCACCGCGATCCGCAGCCGGTGAAGCTCTACACGATCGCCTCGATGTATCGCTACAGCGCGCCCGGCCGCGGCCGCTACCGCGAGCACTGGCAGGCGTCGGTGGAGGCTCTCGGCAGCGACGACCCGGCCATCGACGCCGAGCTGATCCAGCTCTACGACACGCTGCTCGGCCGCCTGGGCGTCACGCGCTACCACCTCGAGCTGAACTCGATCGGTTGCCGCGAGTGCCGTCCCGCCTACCTCGAGACGCTGCGCGCCTGGCTGGCCGAGAACGGCGACCGCCTCGACCAGGACACGCGCGACAAGGTCGAGGTGAGCCCCCTGCGCGTGTTCGACAACTACCTCTCGAAGCCCCCGACCGTACGGGACGCGCTCGACGAGGCCCCGAAGATCGGTGAGTCGCTGTGCGCCGCGTGCGTCGACCACTTCGCGGCGGTCCGCGCCGGGCTGGACGCGACCGGCGTCCGCTACACGCTCGTCCCAACCCTCGTGCGGGGCCTCGACTACTACTCGCGCACCACGTTCGAGTTCATCGGCCCGACCGAGAACCAGAACTCGACCATCACCGGGGGCGGGCGCTACGACTACCTGGTCGAGGAGATCGGCGGACCTCCGACCCCGGGCATCGGCTTCGGCGCCGGCATCGAGCGGCTCCTGATCGCCATGGAGGAGGAAGGAGTGGGGGTCCCGGCCGGCGTGGGGATCGACGTCTTCCTCGCTCTCGACGAGGGGGCGCCGCGCGACAGCGTCGCCCGCTGGCTCGCCGAGCTCCGTCGAGCGGGCGTCGCCGCGGAGACCGACTACGCTGGCCGCTCGCTCAAGGGGCAGCTGACGCAGGCGCGGCGCCTGGGCGCGACTCACATCGTCGTGGTCGGCTCCGACACGGCATCGCTCCGGCAGCCGGGCCGGGAGGACGAGCCGATCGAGCACGCCGAGATCGTCTCTAGGCTCTCGGCGTGAGCTGGAGGGACATGATGTGCGGCGAGCCGCGGGTCGAGCATGCCGGCCGGACGGTGACACTCGCCGGCTGGGCGGCCCGCCGTCGCGATCACGGGGGCCTCGTGTTCGTCGACCTGCGCGACCGAACGGGCATCACCCAGCTCGTGATCAACCCGGAGCGGGCGCCCGAGGCGGCCGCGCTCGCAGGCGAGATCCGCAACGAGTTCGTCCTTCAGGCGACGGGGGAGCTCGTCGCGCGATCCGCCGAGACGGTCAACCCGAGGATGGCCACCGGAGAGGTCGAGCTCGCCGTCGACGCCCTCCAGATCGTCTCGCGCTCGACGCCGCTCCCGTTCCAGCTCGACGAGGAGAACGTCGACGAGACGCTGCGCCTGCGCTACCGCTGGCTCGACCTGCGCCGCGAGAAGCTCCAGCGGAACATCGAGCTTCGCGCGAAGATGGTCGGGATCATCCGGCGCCACATGGAGGACGCTGGGTTCCTCGACATCCAGACGCCGATCCTCTACAAGTCGACGCCCGAGGGCGCCCGCGACTTCGTCGTCCCGAGC
>DASSBI010000350.1:0-3252 GCA_035698965.1 Gaiella sp.
CGCACCACCGAGCCGCACGTCCGCGTCCACCTGGCGGAGCGCGTCCTCGTCACCTGGATCGTGCTCGACCTGTCGCCGTCGATGACGTTCGGCACGGCGACCCGGCGCAAGGCCGACGTCGCGCTCGGCGTGACCCTCGCGGTCGGGCACGCCGCGACGATCCGGGGCAACCGCGTCGGGCTCGTCGGCTTCGGCGGCGCGACGGAGCGCGTGCTGCCGCCGACGCAGGGCCGCGCGGGCCTCGTCGGCCTGCTCCTTGCGCTGCGCGACGGCCACGAGCCGGACGGCACCGCGGGGATGGAGCTCGCGCACGCGCTGACCCGCGTGGCGGGAGCGGCGCGCCAGCGCGCGCTCGTCGTCGTCGTCTCCGACTTCCGAGGGCCGCGCGACTGGCGCAAGGCGCTGCTTCGCATCGCCGGGCGTCACCAGGTCGTCGCGATGGAGATCCGCGACCCGCGCGAGCAGTCGCTCGAGCCGGTCGGCACGCTCTGGCTCGTCGACCCGGAGAGCGGCGACGAGCTGCAGGTCGACACCAACGACGGCACGCTCCGCGCCCGGTTCGCCGAGGCGGCCGCCACCGAGCGGGCCGCGGTCGCGCGCGACCTCGCAAGCGCCGGGGTCGCCCACGCGGTCCTCTCGACCGAGGGCGACTGGCTGCGCGAGCTCGCAATCTTCCTGCGGAGGCACCGGCGGTGACGTTCGCATGGCCGCTCGCGCTCGTCGGCCTGGCCGCGATCCCGGTCCTGGCCGCCCTCTACCTCCTCTCGCTGCGCAGGCGCCGCCGCGACGCCAACCGCTTCGCCAACCCGGCGCTCGTCCCGAACCTCGTCCCCTCCTCGCCGGGCTGGCGTCGCCACGTCGCTCCCGTGCTCGCGCTCGCCGCGCTGGCGCTCCTCGTCGTCGGCGTCGCGAGGCCGCACGTGGTGCGCGACGTCACCCGCGACGACGCCACGATCGTGCTCGCGATCGACACATCCCGCTCGATGGCGGCGAACGACGTCCAGCCGACGCGCTTCCAGGCCGCCAAGAGCGCCGCTCTCGCGTTCCTGGACGAGCTGCCCGACAACTACAGCGTGGGCATCGTCTCCTTCTCGACGTCGGCCGATCCGGTGCTACCGCCGACGATCGACCGCGATGCGGCGAGGACGGCGCTCGCGGAGCTCCGGCTCGGCACGGGGACGGCAATCGGAAACGCGATCACGCGCTCCGTCGACCTCGCGCTCGACCAGCAGCCCGGCGAGCGGCCTCAGCCCCGCACGGCCGGGCGGTCGCCCGCCGCCGTGCTGCTCCTCTCCGACGGCGCGCAGACGGCGGGGGACATCCAGCCGCTTCCCGCGGCGCAGCGTGCCCGCCGCCTCGGCGTCCCCGTCTCGACGGTGGCGCTCGGGACGGGCAACGCGGTGGTCGAGGTCCCGCGACCCGGCGGCCTCAAGGAGCGTGTGGTCGTCGCGCCCGACGTGCCGACGCTCCGCCGCATCGCACAGGCGACCGGCGGCTCGTTCTCCGAGGCGCCCGACGCGGCGCGGCTCGAGTCCGTCTACCGCGAGCTCGGCACGCGTCTCGCGCGCGACCGCAAGCAGGTGGAGGTCACCTCGGCGTTCGCCGCCGGCGGCGCCGTGCTGATGCTCGTCGGCAGCGCGCTCTCGTCGCTCTGGTTCCGGAGGGTCCTGTGAGGGTGCGTATCGTCCTCGTCACCATCGCGACGGCTCTCGGCGTGCTGGCGGGCGCCGGTGGAGCGGGTGCCGCCAACGAGTGCAAAGGGCTCCAGACGTGCCTGCCGATCACCGGCCCCTGGGTCGTGATACCCGCGCCGGAGCGCGGCGCCGCCTCGAACGCCGTGTGGGAGATGCGTTGCCCGCTGCGCGGCTACATCGTCGCCGGCATCGACGCGCGTGTCTCGGACCGGGCGATCGACGTCTCGATCCGCGGCGAGAACGGCGCCCCCGTCTCGCCCGGCGTGACCACCGGTCGCGCGGTCGTCTTCACGGCACTCTACGCCGGCGGAGCGCCGCGCCCGACCTCGTTCCAGCCCTTTATCGGCTGTATCCCGACCTCGGGCGGCGGTGGTCGCGGTGAGACCGCGGTGCGCCGGCCGGCGGCATTCACGCCGGTCAAGGCGCTCGACCGTCGTGTGGTCCGCAAGCGCCTCGTCTCCGGGGCGACCGTGAAGGTCGTCGGCGGCTGCCCCGCCGGGACGAGGCTCCTCGGCACGAGCCATGCCTACGCCTTCCGCACCGAAGCCGAGCCGGGCCTCACGCTCCTTCGCGCCGTGACCGTCCGCCGTGTCGTCACCGGGCGCCGGGTCGTCGCGGCTGCGACGCTCGCCCCGGCGGTGCCGCAGAGCGTCGCAGTCGAGCTCCAGCTCCACAGCCTCTGCTCGCGGGGGGCGAGATGAGCTTCGAGGCTCCCGCGCTCCTCGCGACGCTCCTGCTGGTGCCGCTGGCCGCAGCGGGCTACTGGCTCCTGCAGCGGCGCCCGCCGAAGTACGCGGTGCGCTACACGAACCTCGCGGTGCTCGCCGGGGTCGCGGGGCGCCGCCGGACGTGGCGCAGGCACGTCCCGGCCGCGTTGCTGCTCGCGGCGCTCGCGTCGCTCTGCGTTGCGTTCGCCCGGCCGACCGTGAACGTCAAGGCGCCGAACGAGCGGGCGAGCGTCGTGCTCGTGGTCGACACGTCAGGGTCGATGCGCGCGACCGACGTGAAGCCGACGCGGCTCGCCGCGGCCAAGACCGCGATGCAGTCGTTCCTCGAGCGCGCACCGAGCTCGCTGCGGGTCGGCATCGTCTCGTTCTCCGACGAGGCGCAGGTCATCGTCCCGCCGACCGTCGACCGCAAGCAGCTCGAACAGGGCATCGACGTGCTCGGCCCGGGTTTCGGCACGGCGCTCGGAGACGGGATCGCGCGCGCCGTCGAGCTGGCCCGCGCGGTGGCCGGCAAGACGGGCGACGGCGGCACGGCGACGGGGGCTCCGCTGAAGGATGCAAAGGGCCGGGCGCTCGCCTCGATCCTCCTCCTCTCCGACGGCGCCCAGACCCGCGGCCTCCTGAGCCCGGGCCAGGGAGCGGCGCGCGCCCAGCAGGCCGGGATCCCCGTCTACACGATCGCCCTCGGTACCGACGGCGGCACGATCCTCGCCGGGCCGCCCGGCCAGGAGCAGGTGATCCCCGTGCCGCCGGACCGGGAGACCCTGGGCGCGATCGCCGAGTACACGGGGGCCGAGTCCTTCGACGCGGAGAGCGCCAGCACGCTCGAG
>DASSBI010000351.1:0-5774 GCA_035698965.1 Gaiella sp.
CGGGCTCGCGCACGCGCATCGGCGGGGAATCGTCCATCGAGACGTCAAGCCGTCCAACGTGCTGGTGGAGGACACCGACGACATCTCCGTGCGGGTGCTCGATTTCGGGCTCGCACAGTTCGACGAGGCGGACACCCTGACCGCCGTCGGCGACGTCCCCGGCACGCTCGCGTACATCTCGCCCGAGCGGCTCTCCGGGAAGGAGGCGTCGGAACGAAGCGACGTGTGGGCGGTCGGCGTGATCCTCTGGGAAGCGCTCGCCGGCAGCCATCCGTTCTGGGGCGTGCCGCTCCCGCAGGTCGCGTCAACCATTGCGTCGGGGGCCCCGCCCCTGTCCGCGCGGCGCGGCGACCTTCCGCGGCGTCTGCTCGCCGCGATCGACGCCGCGCTCTCGGTCGATCCCGCCAAGCGCCCGCAGGCGGCCCGGCTCGCAGCCGACCTGCGCGAGGCGTTCGTCGTCCCTCTCTCGCGGTCACGCCCGGAGCGGAAGCCGGCACGTGCTGCCCGGGTCGCGAAGCCGCCACGCCCGAAGGTCGCGCCGGTCCCGCTCTGGCAGCGGCTCGCCCCGGCGAGCATGGCGTCGCTCGCCACCGCGGTCGCAGGCTCACTGCTGCCGTTCTGGCCGGGACAGCTCCTCGCCGCGCTCGCGGTCGCCGCGGGCCTCGCCGCATTCCGTGCGCCACGCCTCGGGCTCGCCGTGGCCCTGGCGGCGCCGGTGTTCCCGCTCGGGAACGTCGCGCAGGCGGCCGCGGTCGTCTACGGCGTCCTCGCGCTCGCCTGGCTGGCCGTGACCTGGCGCGATCCGCGAGCAGGTCTCGCCTTCTGGGCCGGTCCGCTCCTCAGTGTGCTCGGGCTCTTGCCGCTCCTCCCCCTGGCCGTGCAACCCGCCCGCGGCTGGTGGCGCCGTGGCCTGCACGCCGGTGCCGGCGTCTGCGCGGCGGCCGCCGTGGCCGGGCTCGCCGGCAAGCCGCTGCCGTTGACCGGGACCGACGTCGCCGACCTCGGGATCGCGGAGACGGAGCGGCCGACGGACGTGCTCCACGCGCTCGGGACCCTGCTCAGCGACTCGACGGCGATCGCGACCACGGCCCTCGCGCTCGGGATCGTCGCGGCGCTGCTCCCGTGGGCGCTCTCGCGCGGGCGGTGGGGCATCGCGGGCCTCGGTGCGCTCCAGTTGACGCTCGTGTTCGCCTGGGCACCCTCGATCCCGTGGGTCGGCTTCGTCTTCGGCACCTGGCTCCTGTGCTGCCTGCTCGTCGCGCGACCGTATTTCGGCACGATTCTGCGACGGAGTGGCGGCTAGACTCGCCCGGGGGAGGCGCCCCCTGACATGAGTGTCCTGCGCGCAATCGAGAGCACGATCGAGGGCCTCTTCGAAGGGGTCTTCGGTCGTGCGTTCCGGACGCACGTCCAACCCGTCGAGCTGGCCCGCAAGCTGGCGAAGGAGATGGACGAGCACCGCTCGGTCTCCGTCTCCCGGGTCTACGTGCCGAACGAGTACACGCTCTACCTGTCTCCCTCCGACCGGGAGCAGTTCGCCGCGTACGAGGGGTCGCTCGTCGGCGAGCTCCAGGAGTACCTCGTCGAGCACGCCCGGCGCGAGGGCTACGCCCTGCTCACGCCGCCGCGTGTGCTGCTCTCCAGCGACGAGGACCTGGCGATGGGCGAGTTCGGAATTGCGACGCGGGTCGCGCAGCCGGAGGAACAGCGGGATGCGCCGCCCGCGGTGCTGTCGGCGCCGCCGGCGCCCGCAGTCGCCGTGCCGGCGCCCCCGATACCCGTCGTCGAGCCGCCGGCCGCGACGATGGTCTACCGGCCCGAAGTCCCACTCACGGCCGACGACGGGCCGCCCGAGGAGGTCGTCCGCGAACGAATCACGCTGACCGTCGACGGCAGGACGATCCCGGTCACGACGGGGAGATTCGTCGTGGGACGGTCGCGCGAGTGCGACGTTAGGGTCGACGACGGAAACGTCTCCCGCCGCCACTTCGAGCTCGTCCAGGAGGGGCCGACGACGTGGGTCGTCGCGGATCTCGGCTCGACGAACGGAACCGAGGTCAACGGTCAGCGGGTCTCGGGACGCAAGCGGCTCGACGACGGCGACCGCATCACGATCGGGGGCACCGAGCTCGTCTTCGGGCGCTCGCTGCGGTGACCATGGCCGTCACGGTCGACGAGGCCCTGCTCGGGCTCAAGGTCGCGTTCCTCGTCCTGCTCTACCTCTTCGTGTGGCTCGTCGTCCGCTCGGCGACGCGAGGGCTATCGGCCGGCGCACCGCAGGAGAGCATCGTCATCCCGGCGGCCGACGCAGCCGCGTTACGTGCCGCTGCCGGGATCAGCGCAGCACGTCGTGTCGTCGTGCTGCAGAGCCCGGCGCTCCAGCCGGGCACCACGATCGAGCTGGCCTCGAGCGCCCTGGTCGGCCGGGCGGTCGAGAGCACCATTCGCCTCGATGCCGACACGACCGTGTCGAGCCGCCATGCGACGATCGACAGCCGGATCGACGGTCTCTGGGTGGAGGATGCGGGCTCGACGAACGGGACGTTCGTCAACGGGGCGCGTGTGACGAGCGCGCGACTCCTCCAGCCGGGCGATGTCATCCGGATCGGCCACACGGACCTGCTCGTGGAGGGTCGCGCGTGATCGTCGGGCGCGCGGCGGGGGTCACCGACACGGGGCGCCGGCGGCGGCGCAACGAGGACGCGTTCGTGTGCGAGCCACCGCTCTTCGCGATCGCCGACGGGATGGGCGGCGCGCAGGCGGGCGAGCTCGCGTCCCGGCTCGCGGCCGCCGCCATCGAAGAGGCCGGCGCAGCGGCCGGAGACGCGGAAGCAGTTGCCGCCGCCGTGCGGGCCGCGAACGCGCGGATCTTCGAGCGGTCGCTCACCGATCCGGCCGTCGCGGGAATGGGGACGACCGCCACCGTGGCGCTGGTCGACGAGCACGCGGGCACCCTGACGCTCGCGCACGTCGGCGACTCCCGCGGCTACCGCTACCGGGAGGGCGTGCTCGAGCAGCTGACGACCGACCACTCGCTCGTCGCCGAGCTTGTCCGCACGGGCCGGCTGACCGAGGCCGAGGCCGCCGTCCATCCGCATCGCTCCGTGATCACCCGTGCGCTCGGGACCGAGGCGGAGGTCGAGGTCGACACGCGTACGCTCGAGCTCGCACCGGGCGATCTCATCCTGCTGTGCTCGGACGGCCTCTCCGCGATGGTGCGCGACGACGAGATCGCCCGCCTGCTCGGGGAATCCGACCTCGACCCCTATCAGGCCGCGGAGACGCTCGTCCGCGCGGCCAATGCCGCAGGCGGCGAGGACAACGTCACCGTGGTCGTCTTCGAGGTCATCGAGGGGACGCCGCGCACGACGCCGCCCGCCGCTACAGAGGCCCGGCCCGAGACGACGCCGATCGCAGGGCCTGACGACGTCACCACGGAGTCGGCGCTCGACGGCGTCCAACGGCACGGGGCGGGCGAGGGCAGCCGCTGGCCGGCGCTGCTCCTGATCCTCGCGATTCTCGCCGTCGCCGCGCTTGCGCTTTGGTGGAGCTTCCTGCGGTGAGCGCACGGAATCGGGAGCTCGCGACGCTGCTCCTGGCAGGCGTCGTCGCCTCGACGGCCTTTGCGAGCGCATGGATCTCCGGGCTCGCGACGATCGACTACGGCTGGCTGCCCTGGGCGGCGCTGCTGGGCGGGATCTTCCTCGTCGCCCATGCCGTCGCGCGCTGGACGGTGCCCGACGCCGACCCGACGCTCCTGCCGCTCGTCGCGCTCATCACCGCGATCGGGCTCGTCTTCGTCTACCGGATCGAACCGGAGGACGGCCGCCGCCAGCTCGTCTGGATCGCTGTCGGGGTGGCCGCGTTCGCGCTCGTGCTCTTCTGGCTGCGCTACGACTACCGCGTCCTCGAGCGCTACAAGTACGTCTTCGGCGTCTCGGCGATCGCGCTCCTGATGCTCCCGTCGGTGCCGGGCCTCGGGCAGCGCGTCAACGGCGTCAAGCTCTGGGTCGATATCGGGCCGCTGCGGTTCCAGCCGGGTGAGATCGCGAAGATCTTCCTCGTCATCTTCCTCGCGGGCTACCTCCGCGACAAGCGCGAAGCCCTCGCGCGCGGGCGGCTCAAGGACTTCGGGCCGCTGCTCGCGATCTGGGGGGCCGCCATGCTCGTGCTCGTCCAGACATCGGACCTCGGCTCCGCGCTCCTCAACTTCGGGATCTTCCTCGCGATGGTCTACGCGGCAACGGGCCGCCTCTCCTTCGTCATCGCGGGCCTCGCGCTCTTCGCGGGCGGGTCGGCGCTCCTCTACGACTCGCTCTCCCGCGTCCAGCAGCGGGTCACCGTCTGGCTGCAGCCGTGGACCGACGAGAAGGTCCACTGCTCGATCAACGGCCTGCTCGAGTACCGCCAGAACTGCGACTCGTACCAGCTGGTCAAGAGCCTGTACTCGATCGCGAACGGCGGCTACGGCGGGACCGGCATCGGGCGCGGGACGTTCGAGACGGTCGACGGAACGCCGCTGATCCCGTATCTCCAGACCGACTTCGTCTACTCCGCGATCGCGCAGGAGCTCGGCCTGATCGGCGCGGCGGCGGTGCTGCTCCTCTTCCTCGCGCTCGTCGCCCGCGGGATGCGCGTCGCGCTCGTGGCCCACGACGGGTTCTCGAAGCTCCTCGCGGCGGGGCTCACCTTCGGCTTCGCGCTGCAGACGTTCATCATCGTCGGCGGCGTCCTGCGAATCGTGCCGCTGACCGGCATCACGTTGCCGTTCGTCTCGTACGGCGGCTCGAGCGTCGTCTCGAACTTCGTGATGCTGGCGCTGCTCCTGCTCGTCTCCCATCGCGCCGTCCGGACGGCGCCGACGTGAACCGCCAGCTGATCCGCGTCGGCTGGACGGCGATGGCGCTGATCATCGCCCTGATCGTCGGCACCACCTATTGGCAGACCTGGGCGCGTCCGGGGCTCGCGTCGCGGCAGGACAACGAGATCCAGCGCGTCGCGGAGTTCCAGGTGCGGCGCGGCCTGATCCTCGCTCCGGGGCGCGTGCTGGCGAAGAACCGGGTCGTGACGCGGAACGGCCGGAAGCTCTACTTCCGCCGCTACCCGCAGGGCCGGCTGGCGGCGCACGTCGTCGGCTACTCGACCGTCTCGCGTGCCCGCGCGGGGCTGGAGAAGTCGATGAACGGCGTCCTGACGGGCACGGAGCGGAACCTCGGCGGGCTGGTCGAGCGGCAGCTGGACGAGGCCCGGGGCAAGCCGATCGTCGGCGACACCGTCGTGACGACGCTCGACCTCCACGGGCAGCAGGTCGCGCTCGAGCAGCTCGGCAGGACGTGTGGGGCGGTCGCCGCGATCGACCCGCGCGACGGGAGGCTCCTCGTCATGGCGTCGTCGCCGAGCTACAACCCGAACCTCGTCGAGAACGACTTCGGGAAGATCTCGAAGATCACGGCCGACTGCAGGCCTGCCGCTCCGCTCGTCAATCGCGCCTCCCAGGGCCTCTATCCGCCGGGCTCGACGTTCAAGGTCGTCACGGCGTCGGCGGCGCTCGAGTCGAACCGCTTCACGCCGGAGTCCGAGTTCGACGACCCCGGCTACTGCATCGCCTACGGGAAGCGCGTCAACAACTTCGACACGAGCCGGCCGTTCGGGCGGCTCTCGCTCGCGACGGCGCTCAAGTACTCCGTCAACTCGGTGTTCTGCAACATGGGGAAGGCCCTCGGGGCGAAGCGAATCCTCGACCAGGCGAAGAAGTTCGGCTTCTACGAGCGCCC
>DASSBI010000352.1:0-16646 GCA_035698965.1 Gaiella sp.
GAGGATCACCACGTCGACGCCGTCGCACGCCGAGAGCCGGCCGAGCGCCGCAACGATCGCTCCCGGCGCCCAGGGCCCCTGCACCCGGGTCTCGGCGATCACGAGCCGCACCGCGGGGTAGCGAGTGGCGATCGCGGCAACGACGTCGCCTCGCGCGGCGGCGTCGACCCCGGTGAGGAGCCCGACGGCGCGCGGGAACCGAGGCAGCCTGCGCTTGCGCTCGGGTGCGAAGAGCCCTTCTGCGGCGAGCGTGCGCCGGAGCAGCGCGAGCGCCGCCGCGTGGTCGCCGGTGCCGACGCGCTCGAGTGTGCCGGCCCGCAAGCTCACCTCGCCGCGGGCCTCGTAGAGGGAAAGCGAGCCGTTTGCCTGGACGCGCTCGCCCTCGGTGAGAGCGGGCTCGATCGAATCGAACCGCCGCCGTGGCATCGTCACCGAGAGACATGCGCCGGTCCTCGTGTCCTTCAACGTGAGGAAGACGGTTCCCCACGCGGGGCTCCGGCGGAGCTCCGAGATCTCGCCTTCGACCCAGACGTCGCGCACCCGGCCGACGTAGGTCGCAAGCCGCCGGTTGAACTCGGCGACGCTGTACACCTTGCGCTCGGCAGCGGCGCCCGTCTCCATGCGGCGGAGCGTATCGCGCTCTGTTCGGGTCCCCGACGTCGGACTTCAGTCCGACACCTGATGCCGACCGCACGACGTCGGAGGTCGCCGGTCGGTGTCCGACTCGAAGTCGGACACCGGCGAGCTAGAGCAGGATTTCCGTAGCGGTCACGGGGCTGCAGCCCTTGCGGACGAGCTGGACGCACGCGTGGAGATCGGCCTCGCTCGCCGCGAGCCGCTCGGCGAGCGGCAGCGGGAACCCTGCCTCGATCAGCACGTGCAGGCGCCAGCTTTCGACCTTGGACTGCTCGTCCTCGCGCCACACGGGTGTCTCGATCGTCTCGGCCATGGTTGCACGGAGTTTCGTGCTGCCTTTGACGTTTCCTACCGCCCGAAGTTTGCAGCGGCCCGCGAGCGGCTCGTCAACGCGCGTCGAGACGCTGCGCGAGCTCCTCGCGCGCGAGCAGCTCGATCGCCCGCTCGAGCTCGCGCTGCAGCCGTGTCGCCGCCTCCTCCCGCGCCTCGCGGAATCGCTCGTCGAGCGCCTGCATCGCGATCTGCGCGTGGCGCTCGACCTCCCGCTCGGTGACGCGCCCGAGGCGCTCGTTCTGGCGGCGCTCCCACTCCACGAGCACGACGTCCAGCCGCGCGCGCACGTCGGTCTCGGCGCGTTCGATCGACTCGGCGACAGCCTGCTCGCGCTGGCGCAGCCGCTCGGTGATCTCGTTGATCGCCCGCCGGCGCTCGACGGTCTGGGACTCGAGCTCGTCGAGCGCCTCGGTCACCGCCTGGCCGGCGGCGCGCTCGAGCTCCTCGCGCAGCCGCAGCACCGTCTTGCGCTGCTCGTCGGCGGTGGAGCCGAGCTCCGCGGACTCGGCCTCGAGCCGTGCCTCGACCTCCGCGATCGACTGCCGGTAGCTGTTTCCGAGCGTGGTGAGCTGCGCCTCCAGGTGGCGCTGCGCACGGTCGAGGTCGTCGGTGAAGGAGCGCAGGCGCTCGTCCACCCGGCGCTCGGTCCTGGCGAGCTCGTCGGCGAGCGCGTCGCCGGTGCGCTGCTCTCGCTCGGCGAAGGCGACGCGCCGCTCTTCTGCCAGACGGCGCTCCTCGGCGGCGAGCACCGATGCCGTCTCGGCCCGCTCGCGCGTGAGGACACGACGGATCTCCTCGGTGTGCGCGGCCGTCTCCTCGGCAACGGCTTCCCGGACGGACAGGCGCGCCTCGGCCACGAGCCGCGACGTGTCAGCGGCAGCAGCTCGCGCCTTCCGGAGCGCGATCCACAGGATGCCCGCGAGCAGGAGCGCGCACGCGAGGGCGGCGGCGAGGATCCAGACGGCCACAGCCTGCAGGGTAGATCGTGTTCTAGACGCGCAGCGCCACGAGCGCCACGGCGAGGAGGACTGCCGACGCTGCCAGGAGGCGGAGCGCGCTCTCGGCCGGCTCCGTCAGCCGCTCCCGCTCGAGCGGCTCGTGCGTCCCGTCCGCGAGCACGAGCCTGCCCTCGACCGACGCGACGTCGCGTCGCAGCCGCCGCACGGGGCTCGAGAGACGGCGCTGCGCGAGCGAGAGCAGCGTCGCCCACACCGCCGCGAGAGCCGCCTCGAGCCTGAGCGTCCCCGTCTGCGCGACATACGCGGTGAGAAGGGGGAACGCCCCCCACGCGAGTGCGAAGCCGAGGTCCGTGTGCACCCTGCCGCCGAGCAGCTCGAGGTTGTAGACGGGCACGAGCGCTGCGCCGACCGCGACGAGCGGGAGAATCCAGAGCGTCCGCTCGAGCGCGACGACGATTCCCATCACGGAGGCCGCCGCAACGGAGACGATCGCGAGGCCGACGAGCACCCGCGAGGGGATCTCCGTCCGCAGCGGCCGTCCGCTCAGCTCGTCGAGGGCGTGCGCGCCGACCCCCATCGCGAGGGCGAAGGCGAGCACCGTCCACGCGAGCGTCGACCAATCGACTCGAGGCGCGAGACACGCGCCGACCACGACATACGACAGGTGCCAGGCCGTGTACGGCAGGTGGAGCAGGGTGACGTAGTCCCGCCAGCCACCGGGCCGCAGCGCGTAGAACGCGGGGGCGGAGCCTCGCGCGACGGCGTCAGGCGTGTCGCTACGAGACACCGTCGCGCCGCCCCCACATCACGACGCCGCCGCCGAGGCCCAGGCGCCGTGAGCGGACGTCTGCGATGCCCGCGTCCCGCCACATCGCAACCAGCGCCGCCTGCGGGTGGGCGGCGTGGAACGCGCGAATCGACGGCCCGAGGAAGCGGCCCACCTCGTACCAGCCCGGTGAGATGAGCCGGCCCGCGACCGGCAGCCCGACGCCGACCCAGAGGTCCCAGAGCGGTCGCCAGACGCCTCTCGGCACGTCGAACTCGAGCATCGCGACCGTTCCGCCCGGACGGACGACGCGCGCGAGCTCGCGCATCGTCGCGGCCGGGTCGTCGACGTAGCGGAGGAGGTACGTGAACGTGAGATGGTCGAAGGAGGCATCGGGGAACGGAAGCGCGTCGGCCGAGGCCTCGACGAGCTCCACGCGGTCGCCGAAGCGCTTGCGGGCGAGGGCCAGCATCTCCGCGCTCTGGTCGAGGCCCGTCACCCGGAAGCCGCGCCCGAGGAGCGCCTCGGCGACGAGTCCGGTGCCCGTCGCGACGTCGAGCACATGCCCACGATCCGCCGGCAGGCGCGCGACGAGGAACCGGCGCCACCGCGGGTCCTGGCCGAACGAGAGCGTCGCGCCGACCCGGTCGTAGCTCGGGCCGAGCGGCGCAAAGAGCGCCCTGGCATGGCGGCGTCGCTCGGAAAGCATGCCGCCGTATCCTGGCACGGTGGCCCTGGTCGACGACCTCGAGTGCATCGCGGCGTCGGCCGCCGCCCACGCAGGGGGCGACGGCGATGCTCTCAGCGGGATCCTCGCGACCGAGCCCGGCGCAGGCGCGCGGATCTACGTCTGCGCCTTCGAGTCGTCCGAAGGTGCGCGGAGCTGGCTCGCGCTCGACGGCGACGGCGCGCCAGTCGCATCGGAGCGGAGCGTGCGGGACGCCGTGTCAATCGCGGCGCTCTGCGAGGTCGCGGAGGAGGCCGCCTTCCCCGGCGACCTCGACGAGCTGCGAGCACAGCTCGTGGCGCTCCGCATCACCGAGGGGCCGGACGGGATCGACGAGGCAGACGCGGCCGCGCGCGGCCTCCAGCACGTGCTCGGCGCGCCACCCCACCTCGCCTCCCCCGCCCGGCTCGACGAGATCGGACAGGCCGCCCGCCGCCTCGAGCTGGCCCTCGATCCCACGGCGCCCTCGCCGTTCGCAGCGGCGATGCGAAGCGCGGTCGACGTCGCCGAGGCGCTCTGGGCGGACGTCCGGGGCGCCTACCGGGGCTCGCTTGACTACCCTTGAGGCATGGAGGGCGGTGGCTTCTTCCCGTTCGGCGGAGACCCCGAGGAGATCCTGCGCGGGCTCCGCGACTTCGCCGAGCAGCAGGCCGAGGGCGTCAAGGAGACGCAGCGTGAGCAGTTCGCGACGCTGACTCTCTCGACCGCGGTCGACCTGACGCAGGCGGCGCTCGCGCAGACGGAGCCGTCGGGGACGGTCGACGAGCAGGCGATCCAGCTCCGCGACGCGATGCGCGTGCTCTTCCCGGAGGCGGTCGCGCTCGTCTCCGCGGCCCGCCAGGGCTTCATGCGCGAATAGGATCGCCTCCCGTGAGGCTGTTCGACCGCGCCGTCGTCCGCGTCCTCCCCGCCGTGCCGCGCTCGGTCGTGCGCAGGTTCGCGGCGCCGTACATCGCCGGCGAGACGCTCGCCGACGCCCAACGCGTCGTCAGGGATCTCAACGCAGCAGGCATCCGTGCCACGGTCGACGTCCTCGGCGAGGACGTTTCACGATCCGACGAGGCAGAGGCGATGGCACGCGCCTACCACGACGCTCTCGCGACGATCGAGGCCGAGGGGCTCGACGCGAACGTCTCGATCAAGCTCACCGGCTTGGGCCTCGAGCTCGACAAGGCACTCTGCCGCACGCTCGTCGAGGCGGTCGTGGACGACGGCGCGAGGCGCGGGATCTTCGTCCGCATCGACATGGAGGACTCGTCGACCACGGACGATGCGCTCGATCTCTATCGCGCGCTCCGCGGCTCCGGTCGCGACAACGTCGGCATCGTGCTGCAGGCGGCTCTCCGGCGCACCCTCGATGACATCGCGACGCTCGCCGATCTCCAGCCGAGCGTGCGACTCTGCAAGGGAATCTACGTCGAGCCGCCGTCCGTCGCGTTCCAGGAGGCCGACGTGGTCCGCAGGAGCTTCGTCGCCTGCCTCGACGCGCTGCTGGGTGCTGGTTGCCGCGTCGCGATCGCGACGCACGACGAGTGGCTTCTGGGCCAGGCGCTCGAACGCGTCGCCGGCCTCGACGACGGTGCGTACGAGCTGCAGATGCTGCTCGGCGTCCGGGCCGATCGCGGCCGCGCTCTCGTCGCCGCCGGCCATCCGCTACGGGTCTACGTGCCCTTCGGGCTGCGGTGGTACGAGTACTCGCTGCGCCGGCTGCAGGAGAACCCGAAGGTCGCGGGGTACGTGGCGCGCGACATGCTCGGGCGCATCGTGCCCGGTGGTGACAGCACATGAGCGAGCGCCCGTCAGAGCTGCCCGTGGTCGTCGCGATGACGGGCGCAACCGGCGCGATCTACGGGATCCGTCTCCTCGAGGTGCTGCGCGAGCTCGAGGTGGAGACGCATCTCGTCGTCAGCCGGTGGGCGGAGGCGACGATCAAGACCGAGACCGACCGGCGTGTGGACGGCGTCCGCGCGCTCGCGAGCGTCGTCTACGACGAGGACGACCTGGCCGCGCCGCCCGCGTCGAGCGCTTTCGTCACCGCGGGGATGGTCGTCGCCCCCTGCAGCATGCGGACGCTCGCCGCCCTCGCGAACGGCCTCTCCGACAACCTCGTCCAGCGCGCCGCCGCCGTGCATCTGCAGGAGCGACGCAGGCTGCTCCTGCTCGCGCGCGAGTCGCCGCTCTCGGTGATTCATCTGGAGAACATGCTCCGCGTGGCGAAGGCGGGAGCCGTCGTCGCGCCGCCCGTGCCCGCCTTCTACGCGAAGCTCCATTCACTCGACGAGATGGTCGACCACACGGTCGGTCGCGCTCTCGACCAGCTGGGCGTCGAGCACGAGCGCATCCGACGCTGGGGCGAGCGTCGTGCGGTGCTCAGGCCGGTCCGGTCGGACGACGCGTAGGGCGCTACGTCGCAGCCCTGAGGCCCGCGAGCTGCCGCTCCCAGGTCGCGACGACGGCCGCTGGATCGCCCTCGACCGCGAACGTGATGCCCGTCGTCACCGGCATCCCGCGGTGCTCGTCCGACTCGACGGAGGCCACCTCGAGCTCGAAGCAGTCGAGATCGAGGTCGGGGCCGGCGTCGAGCGCCCGCACGGGCCCTCGGACGTAGACGACCGTTCCCGGCGCGACGTGGCAGAAGAGCGCGCGGCCGCCGCGAGCGAGGTTGGCGGACGTCCGGCTGCCGGCCCAGAGGGCGACGCGAACCCGTCGGCCGTCGACGGCGAGCAGCTCGCCCGCGCTCAGCATGCAGGGCCGGGGCGTTCCGTCCTCGTCGGAGGTGACGAGCAGGTACGCCTGCCCCACTTTTCCCCGGAGCCCCGTGCCGTCGAGCGCCGCGACCAGGTCGTCGGGGAGCGTGTCGCCGAGGAGCCTCGACATGTCGCCACCGTAGCGCGGCTTCTACAACCGCTCGAGGAGCGTGGCTGCCGCCGCGTCCACCGGCCCTTCCAGGTGGACGACGCAAAGACCCGGAACCTCGGCGGCGCGCGCGAGGTGCTCCTCCTCGATCGCGGTCGAGCGGGACGGGACGAGCCCGAGCACGAGGGGTCGTCGCTCCTTGAGCGTCACGTCGGCCGCCCGGAACACGAGATTGGTCGCGAGGCCGAGCGTGATCGCGGCGAGGCTGGCGCCGTCGCACGGTGCGACCACCATCCCGCGCGTGAGAAACGAGCCGCTCGAGACCGGAGCCGCCTGATTCTCCTCCGCGTAGACGGAGTCGGCGAGCGACCGCACCCGCTCCAGGTCGGCGCCGAGCGCCTGCTCGCTCGGCCGTGTCAGCACGAGGTGGATCTCGACGGAAGCGTCACGCAGGAGCTCCAATGCGCGCACGCCGTATGGAACCCCCTCGGCGGAGGCCATGCCGACGACGACCCGCCCGAAGCCGCTCACGGCTCCGTGTGGACGACGACGTCGGCGACCCCGGGGAACGCGGCACGGATCCGCTCCGAGACGGACGTGGCCGTGTCGTGCGCGTCCGCGAGGGTCGTCGCGCCGTCGAGCGCGAGCGTCACGAGCACGACGAGGCCGTGGTCGGTCTCCAAGGTGCGAAGACCGCGAGGCGGACTTCCCGTCAACGCGACGATCTCCCGCCCGATCGCCTCAGCGTCCTGGGTCCGGACGCGGCCGGGCGCCGGCTCGGCGAGCGGCTCCAGGTGGGTCTGGACGGAGCGCACCTCGGGCACGTCGCGCTCGATCGCCAGCTCGACCTGCTCCGCGAGCGCGTGCGCCGCGGAGAGGTCGAGGTCCCCGGGGAGCTTCAGGTGCAGCAACGCCTCCAGGCCCGCGCCGGTGTCGATGAGCGCGAGGTCGTGGAGCTCTCGCACGTGCGAGACCGTCATCGCGGCCGCGCGTACCCGCTCCCGAAGCTCCGTCTCGCGGCCCGTGGGCTCGACGTGGACGACGACGTCGCTCTCGGGCAGCGCGCGCTGGACCGCGTCCTCGACGCGGTCGGCGGCAGCGTGCCCTTGGCCCACGGCGGCGCCCGGCGAGACGCCGATCACGACGTCCGCGAAGCTCCGCCCGCCTGCCTGCCGAAGCCGGAGGCGCCGCACCACGACAGGAGGTTCGAGGCGCTCGATGGCCTCCCGTGCGGCGTCGACGGCATCAGCGGGAGCACGGTCCATGAGGACGTCGACGTTCCGCCGGATCAACCGAACCGCGGCCGCGACGACGAGCGCCGCCACGAAGAGCGCGGCGATCGAGTCGCCCTCCGGGAATCCCGCCCGCGCGGCGGCGAGCCCGGCGACGACGGCGAGCGTGCCGAGCATGTCCGCACCGAAGTGGATCGCGTTCGAGAAGAGCGCCGCGCTCGAGTAGCGGCGAGCGGTGCGGAACGAGACGGTCGCGCGCGAGACGTCGATCGCGATCACCACGAACGCGGCGGCGAACGCCCACCAGGCGGGCTCCACCTCGAGCTCGATCCACCCGGCGAGCCGGGCGACCGCGAGCCCGGCGACGACGACCGAGACGAGGATCAGGAACGCGGCCTCGGCGAGCGCGGCAAGGTGCTCGGCCTTCCCGTGCCCGTACAGGTGCGCCTCGTCGGCGGGCTTCGTCGCGACACCGACGGCATAGAACGTCAGGAGAGCCGCAACGAGGTCGGTGCCGGAATGGGCCGCCTCTGCGACGAACGCGAGGCTTCCGGCGGCGAGCCCCGTGACGAGCTTGATCGCGATCAGCGCGACGGCGGCTGCGACCGACGCGAGCGCGGTGCGGCGAAGCGGCGACACGAGCCGGAACGCTACTCGGAGGGCGGCGCCGAGACCCGGCGGCGCCGGGCGACGAGGATCCCCGCGCCGATGAGGATGCCGCCCGCGATCTCGATCGGCGCGAGCGTCTCGTGCAGCAGCACCACGGCGAGCGCGGCAGCGAGGAACGGCTGGAGGTTCGCCGCGAGTGTCGCCCGCGCAGGGCCGATCCGGTCGAGCGACCGGAACCACAGCTCGTTGGTCAGCACGAGCGGCCCGAGCGTCGCGAACACGAGGAGCGCCCACACCTCCCAGCCGAGGCTCCAGTCCTGGCTGCGAACCTGCGGCACGGAGGTCAGCGCGATCCCCACCCACGCCGCGCCGAGCACGACCGCGCTGATCCTCCGCGCCGTATAGCGGCCCATCAGCGGCGTCACCAGCATCGAGTAGCCGGCCCAGGTCGCCGCGGTGAGAAGGCCGAGGAGGACGCCGCCGACGTCGCCGGAGACCTGGCTCCCCGACCCGAGGGCGACGAGCGCCACCCCGAAGAACGAGAGCACGGCGCCCGCCCAGAACCGCGGCGGGAGGGTCTCCGTCCGGAGGGCGACGCCGGCGAGCGCGGCGAAGATGGGCGTTGCGCCGAGGATCAGCCCGAGGACGGAGGCCGAGGACCGCTCGAGCGCGTACACGAAGCCGATCTGGTTCAGGTAGACGAGCAGCGCCGCCCCTGCCACGAGCCAGAGGTCGCGCCTCCGGATACGGAGCGACCGCTCGAGGAGGAGCGTCAGCGCGACGAAGACCGCGACCGCGAGCCCGTAGCGCACGGTGGCGTAGGCGAGCGGCTGAAATCCGTGCGTCAGGATGTAGCGGCTGACGGTCAGGTTCAGCGACCACAGGACGATCGTCGTTGAGAGCATCACCTCGACGGTCGACGGGCGGCGGCGCATCCGGGCGACGCTACAGGCGTTAGTGTTCGCGGCCGATGACCGAGCCGACCGTCGACGACATCGACGCCCTCGTCGGGCCCGCGACACCGCATTTCGCGTTCCAGATCCGCGCCCGGGTGCGCGAGTTGATCGCGGACCTCCCCTCCGACGACGCTGTGCGCCGCTACGGCGAGGAGAAGATGGAGCTGCTCGACCGGCTCGGCTTCGCCTCGACGAAGTCGGAGAACGCGGATCCGGAGTCGCGCGAGCGCATCGGGTGGGAGACGATCCCGTCGTCCGCGACCGCGTCACACCCGCTCCCGCGCAACGAGCGGTGAACACGCCCGGCCGGCGCGTCCTCGTCACCGGAGGGTCGCGCGGGATCGGGAAGGCGATCGCGCTGCGCCTGGCGCGCGAGGGCGCGTCGACGGTGGCGATCGGCTACTTCCGCTCGGACGCGGCGGCCGAGGAGACGGCCGGCGAGCTCCGCGCGCTCGGCGCCGAGCCCGTCCTCGTCCGCGGGAACGTCACGTCGTCCCGCGTCGAGGAGCAGGTTGCGGCACTCGGGCCGCTGGACGTCCTCGTCCACAACGCCGCAACCGGCGTCATTCGCCCCGCGCTCGAGACCG
Organism: Gaiella sp.; assembly: GCA_035698965.1. GTDB lineage: Bacteria > Actinomycetota > Thermoleophilia > Gaiellales > Gaiellaceae > Gaiella. The sequence goes on from DASSBI010000352.1 coordinate 9,662, forward strand.
AGGACAAGCACTGGGACTGGACGCTGAACGCAAACGCGCGGGCGCTGCTCGCGCTGACGCGGGTCGTCGCGCCGGCGATGCCCCCCGGGTCGTCGATCGTCGGCATCTCGAGCCTCGGGTCCGTGCGCGTGCTCGACAACTACTCGCTCGTCGGCACGTCGAAGGCCGCGCTCGAGGCGCTCGTCCGCTACCTCGCCGTGGAGCTCGCGCCGCTCGGCGTCCGCGTCAACGCGGTCTCGGCCGGCGTCGTCGAGACCGACGCGCTCGAGCATTTCCCGAACCGGGACGAGATGCTCGCGTCGGGGGCCGGCAACCCGGCCGGGAAGCTCGTCACGCCGGAGGACATCGCGGGCGTGGTCTCGTTCCTCTGCTCGCCGGACGCCGAGATGATCCGTGGCCAGACGCTCGTGATCGACGGCGGTTGGTCGCTGCCCGCCGGCTGACGACGTCCGTGTCGATGCACCGTCAGCGCCCGCTCGCGCTCGTCCTGGACTGGGACGGAACCGTGACGGAGCGTGACGGGCTGCACATGGCGATCGAGCGCTTCGGCGACCTCGGTGTCTTCGACGCGCTCGAGGGCGAGCTCGGGACGACGCTCACGCTCCACGAGGTGATCGCCGCGGAGATGGCGACCATCCGTGCGCCCTTCGAGGATGTGCGCGACTGGCTCGTCGAGCACGTGCGAGTCCGATCGGGGTTTCGCGAGCTCGTCGTCGAGCACGATCCGCTGATCGTCTCGTCCGGGTTCCGCGAGCTGATCGAGCCGATCCTCGAGCGCGAAGGCGTCCGCGCGCCGGTCGTGGCAAACCGCGTCACAGCGGGCCCCGACGGCTGGCGCGCGACGTTCGCGGAAGGCCCGCTCTGCGAGGTGTGCGGCGAGCGCTGCAAGCGAAGCGCCGTCGGGTCGCTCGGGCCGTTCGCCTACGCGGGCGACGGCTACTCCGACCGCTGCGTCGCACTCGCGGCCGAGCGTCGCTTCGCCCGCGACGGGCTCGCCGCCTGGCTCGACGAGCAGGGCGTCGCGTACGAGCCCTTCGCCGACATGCACGACGTGCGGATCGCGCTCGCGCGGCCGTAGGGCTACACAGGCGGCGCCGTCGTCCCGCCGATCCTCAGCGAGGGTCGGAAGACGTAGCTCGGAAGCGTCTGGCCGGGGGTGTCCACGAGGTTCCGCAGCGCCTCGATCGCCGTTCCGGCGATCTCGTCGATCGGCTGCTCGACCGTAGTCAGCGCCGGCTGCGTCCACGCCGCGGCGTCGATCCCGTCGAAGCCGACGATCGAGAGGTCGTCGGGCACGCGGAGCCCGAGCTCCGCGGCCTCCTGCATGGCGCCGATCGCCATCAGGTCGTTCGAGCAGATGGCGGCCGTCGGCCGGTCGCCGTTCGACCGCTCCACCAGCCGGCGCAGGGCCCGCCGGCCGCCCTCGACGGTGAACGAGTCGTACGCCACGTATCTGTGGGCGTCGAGCCCCGCGCCCGTGAGGGCGTCCTCGCGGCCCCGCGCCTTCTCACGGGTCGCGAGCGCGAACTCCTCCCCGGCGACGAAGCCGATCCGGCGATGCCCGAGGTCGATGAGGAGCTCTGTGGCGATGCGGCCGGAGGCGCGCTCGTCGACCCCGACCGAGGTGACCGGAAGCGACTCCGAGCCGCCGTTCACGAACACGAGCCGCGCGCCCTGCTCGAGAAGCTGCGCGTAGTGCTCGTGTCCGCCTCGGACGTCGGTGATCTCCGCGCAGATGAACACCATGCCCTCGACCCTGCGCTCGAGCAGCATGTGCACGTAGTCGACCTCGCGCATCGCCGAGCCGGCGGTGTTGCAGAGGATCGTCGCGAAGCCGGCGGCCGTCGCTCGCGTCTCCATCGCCTGGGCGAGCGCGGCGAACACCGGGTTCACGAACTCCGGGAGCAGCAGGCCGATCGCGCCGCTCGGCGCGTCTCTCCCCGGTGGGACGTACAGCAGGTCCCGCATCGCCCGCTCGACCCTGTCGCGCGTCTCCGGGCGGACGGCCGCGGACCCGCTCAAGACGCGAGACGCGGTCGCGACGCTAACTCCCGCGCGTCCCGCGACGTCTCTAAGAGTGGCGCTCTTGGAGGGTGGAGCGCCCATTTTCACGTCTGAGTAACGACTCCCATGATGATCATCGATGCTAACCGAAGCATCTTCGGGAAACTACCCTTGCCGGACCCGCGAGGAGCAAGTACCCTCCCGGATCGGTGTTTCACGATGATGAAACGTGTTTCGCGCGACGTCACGCGGCGTCGGCGAAGTCTCCAAGGAGGGACACATGCTGAGCACCAAGACGGCGGCTCGCACGCTCGTCGCCCTGGTCGTCGCGTCGCTTGCCGCGATCGCGATGTCCGCGACGGCGTCGGGCGCCAGCGCCACCACCATCACGATCTGGACCGACAAGGACCGGCTCGCCGCCGTGACGAAGGTGGCGAACGCCTGGGCCGCGTCGAAGGGCGCGACCGTCCAGGTCGTCCAGAAGGACTTCGGGCAGATCCGCGACAACCTGAAGACCGTCCAGACGGAGACCGCACCCGACGTGATCGTCGGCGCCCACGACTGGATCGGTGAGCTGTCCGCGAACGGCTCGATCGTCCCGCTGTTCCCGTCCACCGCGACGAAGAAGCAGTTCCCCGCCTACGCGCTCGACGCCTTCTCGTACGGCACGGCGATCAAGAAGCTCTACGGCGCGCCGGTCGCGCTCGAGAACATCGCGCTCGTGACGAACACGAAGCTCGCCAAGGTGCCGACGACGTGGGCGCAGCTCCAGGCGTCCGCGCTCGCGACGAAGAAGAAGACGAAGGCGGCCGTCGGCATCTCCGTGCAGCAGGGCTCGGGCGGGGACGCGTACCACATGTACCCGCTCTTCTCGGGCCTCGGCGGCTACATCTTCGGCAAGAACTCGGCCGGCAACCTCGATCCGTCGAACATCGGCCTCGCGAACCCGAAGTTCCTGAAGAACGCGGCGCTGATCGACCAGTGGAACAAGCTCGGCCTCATCCGCTCGAGCGTCGACTCGTCGATCTCGCAGGACCTGTTCCTCAAGGGCAAGACCGCATTCTGGTTCACCGGCCCGTGGAACCTCGACACGCTGAAGAAGTCGGGGCTCTCCTTCCGGATCTCGCCGTTCCCGGCGATCGTCAAGGGCACGAAGGCGGTCCCGTTCCTCGGCGTCCAGGGCTTCATGGTCACGAAGTTCGCGGCCGCCCACAACGTCGAGAGCCTCGCGAAGGACCTCGTCTCGAGCTACATGATGCAGTCCGGCCCGCAGCTCGAGCTGGCGCTCGCCAACGGACGCTTCCCGGCGAACCTGACCGCCGCGAAGCAGGTGAAGGATCCGCAGCTCAAGGCGTTCGGCGCCGCGAGCGCAGGCGGCGTCCCGATGCCGAACATCCCGCAGATGAACTCCGTCTGGGGCGATCTCGGCGCCGCGTGGGTCCGCTCCACGAAGGGCGCGGGCTCGATCCCGGCGAAGCGCTCGTTCGTCGGCGCGTCCAGGAGCATCGCGCAGAAGATCGGCTAGTCGATGTGAGAGAGTGCGGGCGCCGGTGAGGCGCCCGCACTCCTCTCCCCTCGGCCGCACGCCGTCCAGGCCGTGAGCTCCGGTCAAGCGACAGCCCGCACCGCCTCCGGCGTGAAGGTCCCGCCGCCGTCGCTCCTCGCCCGCGCGCTGCCTGCGTTCTCGGGCACCACCGGGCTCGTCATCAAGCTCGTCCTGCTCGCGGTCGTCAACGCGATCGGGTTGTGGGCGCTCGTCGCGCTCCTCGCCGACGAGAGCTGGATCGCGGCACTCTGTGTCCTCGCGGCGACGCTCGCGATCGACGCGGTCTACCTCCTGCCGGTCAGGGGCCTGATCCCGCTCAAGTTCCTCGTTCCCGCGACCGTGTTCCTGATCGGCTTCCAGCTGATCCCGATCATCTACAACGCGTCCGTCGCCTTCTCGAACTGGTCGACGGGTCACAACCTCACGAAGGAAGAGGCGATCCAGACGATCGAGGAGGCATCGCTCGCGCAGCCGCCGAACGGCGCCTTCTACACGATGACCCCGGCGCGTGACGAGAGCGGCGACCTCACGCTCCTGCTCGTCGAGGAGGGCTCGAGCAAGGCCTTCGCCGGAAACGAGGACGGGCTCGAGCCGCTCGCCGCCTCGGACGTGACCGTGGCGAACGGCGCGATCACCGCCGCGGAGGGGTACCACGTCCTCCAGGGAGACGAGCTCGCCGGCGTCGACGAGCAGCTCGCGACCCTCGTCGTCCCGGCGGGTGGCAAGACGTTCGTGCGTGCAGAGGGCCTCTCGACAGCGCTCGAGCTCCAGCCGACGCTCCGTTACGACCCGAAGACGGACACCTTCACGAACATCGAAACGGGCGTCGTCTACAGCGACAACGGCAACGGTGCCTACGCCGACCCGCAGGGGCAGGAGATCGACCAGGGGTGGCGCACGGGGGTCGGCTTCGCGAACTTCAGGGATGTCTTCACCAACCCGCTCGTCCGCGATCCGTTCGTCTCCGCATTCGCGTGGACGTTCACCTACGCCCTCCTCTCGGTCGTCTTCACCTTCTTCGCCGGGCTGTTCCTCGCGATCGCCCTGAACCACCCCGGCCTCCGCTTCCAGCGGTTCCAGCGGTCGGTCCTGATCCTCCCCTACGCGATCCCGGCGTTTCTCTCGCTGCTCGTCTGGCGGGGGCTCCTGAACGACGACTTCGGCGTGATCAACAACATCCTCCCCGTCGACGTGCCGTGGCTCTTCGATCCCTTCTGGGCGCGGGTGTCGTGCCTCCTCGTCAACTTCTGGCTCGGGATCCCGTACATGTTCCTCATCTGCACGGGGGCTCTCCAGTCGATCCCCGGCGAGATGACCGAGGCGGCTCGCGTCGACGGCGCATCGAGCCTGCAGGTATTCCGAAAGCTGACGCTGCCGCTGCTCCTCGTCGCGGTCGCGCCGCTCCTCATCGCCTCGTTTGCATTCAACTTCAACAACTTCAACGCGATCTACTTCCTCACCCAGGGCGGGCCGTACGGAGAGCACCAGTCGGTCGCCGGCGCCACCGACCTGCTCGTCTCCTACACGTACAAGGTCGCGTTCCAGACCGGCCGAGGCGGCGACTACGGGCTGGCGGCCGCGCTCTCGATCCTCATCTTCCTGATCATCGGCACGATCTCGGCGATCACCTTCATCCGCACCAAGGCGCTGGAGAGCATGGCGTGAGCGCGGGCGCGGAGAGCGGCGCGACTGCCGCCGAGCGGGCCCTGGCGGGCGCGCTCGAGACCGCGGCCGGGGTCGCGACCGAGGCCCCACGGCCCGAACGGCCGCCGTTCCGCGAGGTCTGGTGGCGCTACCTGGTCGGCCTCGTCGCCATGGCCTTCGCGCTCTTCCCGGTCGTCTACATCGTGTCGGCGGCCCTGAACCCCGTGCCGTCCCTCTCCACGGCGTCGATCATCCCCGAGGGCATCACGCTCGACAACTTCCGCGCGATCCTCTCCGACCCCAACCAGCCGTTCACCGACTGGTACGTGAACACGCTGATCATCTCGACGATGACAGCGGTCGTCACGGTGCTGCTCGGCGCGCTCGCCGCGTATGCGTTCTCGCGCTACCGCTTCCGCGGGCGGCGCTTCGGGATGCTCTCGCTGCTCCTGATCCAGATGTTCCCGCAGTTTCTCGCCGTCGTCGCGATCTACCTGATCATGCTCGACGTCTCCGACGTCTTCCCGGGCATCGGGCTCAACACGCGCACGGGTCTGATCCTCGTCTACCTGGGCGGCGCGCTCGGAGTCAACGCCTGGCTGCTCGTCGGCTTCTTCAACACGATCCCGGCGGAGCTCGACGAGTCCGCGCGCGTCGACGGCGCAACGCCCGCGCAGATCTTCTGGGGCGTGATCCTCCCACTCGGCGCACCCGTGCTCGCCGTGATCGGGCTGCTCTCGTTCGTCTCCTCGCTGAACGAGTACATCATCGCGTCGCAGCTTCTCCAGGCGCCCGACAAGTACACGCTGTCGGTCGGCCTCTTCGGCTTCGTGTCGAACCAGTTCGGCCAGGAGTGGGGGCCGTTCTGCGCCGGCGTCGTGCTCGCCGCGCTGCCCGTCGTCCTGATCTTCATCGTCCTGCAGCGCTGGATCGTCGGCGGCCTCACGCAGGGCGCCGTCAAGGGATGATCGAGAGCCTCGCCTCTCCGCACCACGACGGGTCGGAGCTCCACGTCCTCGAGTCGCCGGCGGAGCTCGGCGACACGACGACGGTGCGACTGCGCGTTCCCGCCGGTTGCGCGGTCGACGCCGTCGCGGTGCGCTACGTGACGGACGGCGAGCCGCACGTCGCGGTGGCAGAGGTGGACGAGGACTCCGAGCACGAGACGTGGTGGCGCGCGTCGTTCGTCGTCGGCAACCCCGCGACCCGCTACCGCTGGCTGCTCTCCGGCGGCGACGTCGGCTACGGCTGGGTCACCGGCGAGGGCCTGATCGGCCACGACGTCCCCGACGCGGACGACTTCGTGTCGGCCGTCGGCGAGGACGGACCGGCGTGGCATTCGGACGGCGTCGTCTACCAGGTGTTCCCCGACCGTTTCGCCCGGTCGGGGGCCGAGCGGACGCCGCCCGACTGGGCCGTGCCCCGCGGCTGGGACGACGAGCCCACCGGCTTCGGCCCCGACACGCCGCTCGAGTGGTTCGGCGGCGACCTGCCCGGCGTCGAGGCGCATCTCGACCACCTCGAGCGGCTCGGCGTCTCGATCCTCTACCTGACCCCCTTCTTCCCCGGGCGCTCGACGCACCGCTACAACGCGACGTCGTTCGACGAGGTCGACCCGCTGCTCGGCGGCGACGACGCGCTCCGCTCGCTCGTGCGGGCATCCCACGAGCGCGGGATCCGCGTGCTCGGCGACCTCACCATCAACCACATCGGCGACGACCACGGCTGGTTCACGAGCGCGCGCGACGATGCCGACGCCCCCGAGCGCGGCTTCTTCTGGTTCGACGAGCG
>DASSBI010000353.1:0-2657 GCA_035698965.1 Gaiella sp.
GTCGGGCTCGTCGAGCCGGCAGATGTGCGCGATCGTCTCCCAGAGGCGGTCGTACGCCTGCTCGGGGTCGAGGTCCGGGTAGACGAGGGTCGCCCAGCCCGGCGTCGGCGCGGGGGCGACGCACCAGTTCGTCGTCGAGCGATTGACCACGTCGCCGGTGTTCGGGAGGTACGGCAGCACGTCGCGGCCCGCGCGCGCGGGATCGACGCCCGCGAGCGCTTCGGGGTCGGCCGGCCCGTTGAGCGTGACGCGCGCCGCGTGCTCGTCGGAGAGCCACTCGAGCCGGTCGATCATCCACGGCGGCACGTAGTCGAGCGTCGACTCGTCTCCGTGCAGCAGCCGCTCGCGCTTGACCCGCGTGTCGAATGTCCACACGTCGACCCAACGCGCGCCGTGCTCGTAGGCGGCGCGCGCGACCTCGCGGGTCAGTGCCTCCTTGCCCGGGTACGTCGTCACGGCGACGATCTGTCCCGCCTGAACGTTGGCGCCGTAGCCGACGACGAGGTCGGCGAGGCGACGCGTGAGATCGGCGTAGTCCTGCACCGCAGAGGACCTTAACGCCGCAGAATGGCCTCGTGCGGTTGAACGCCTACCTCGCCCGGGCCGGTGTCGCCTCGCGACGCGGCGCCGACGGACTGATCAAGGCCGGCCGTGTCACGGTCGACGGCGCGCCAGGGGAGCTGAACACGTTCGTCGAGGCGGGGAACGTCGTCCGGGTCGACGGCCGGAAGGTCGGCAAGCAGGCGTTGCGCCATGTCCTGCTCAACAAGCCGCGCGGGACGATCACGACCGCGCGCGACCCGAAGGGCCGGCCGACGGTGGTCGACCTCGTCGGCGGTCCCGTCCGCGTCGTGCCGGTGGGACGCCTCGACCGCGACACGACGGGGGTGCTGCTCCTGACGAACGACGGCGCGCTCGCGCACCGGCTCGCGCATCCACGGTACGGGGTCGAGAAAGCGTACGTCGCGGAGGTCGAAGGCGAGCCCGACGACGAGGCCCTGAGGCTCCTCGCCGAGGGAATCGAGCTCGACGACGGCCCGACCGCGCCCGCGCGGATCACGCTCCTCGGCCCGTCGCGACTCGAGCTCGTCCTCCACGAGGGACGAAACCGCCAGGTGCGGCGGATGCTCGAGGCCGTCGGTCACCCCGTCGTCAAGCTGCGGCGCGCTCGCTACGCCGGCCTCGGCCCGGGCAGGCTCAAGCCCGGCGACTGGCGCGAGCTGACCCGTGACGAGGTGCGCCGGCTTCGGCGGCTCGTGGGTCTCGCCTAGTAGGGGTGCCCGGGCTTGCGCCCGGGCACCCGCGTCAAGTTTGCTCAGCCCTGTGAGACGTTCAGTCTCACCGTCGAGCCCTGCCTGGCCTGTCCGCCGACGGGGTTCTGGGCCACGACGGTCCCGGCCGGGTCGGCCGAGGGCACCTCGACGACGTTCGCCTCGAGCTTCGCGGAGGAGATCTCCGCCTCCGCCTCGCCTCGGGACAGTCCCACGACGTTCGGGACGTCGACCAGGCCCGTTCCCTTCGAGACGGCGATCGTGACGCTCGCGCCGTCCGCGGCATCTGCGCCGGCCGCAGGATCCTGCGATACGACCATGCCGGGCTTCTCCTCCGAGAACACCTCTCGCGACTCCACCTCGAACCCTGCGGCGACGAGCCGGTCGCGCGCAACGGCCTCGTCCAGGCCAACGGCGTTGGGAACGGCCTTCGTGCTCGGGCCGCCCGAGACCAGCAGCTGCACGGTCGAGCCGTCGTCGACCTCGGTACCTGCGGTCGGATCCTGACGGAAGACGGTGCCCTGCGGACTGTCGCTCGGCTGGGTGACGATGCCGGCCTTCAGGCCGTCGTCCTGGAGCGTGGTCACCGCCCGGTCGAGCGGCATGCCCTCGACAGCCGGCACGTCAGTCGAGTTCGCCTGCGTGAAGTACCACCAGGCTCCGAACGCTGCGGCAGCAAGCAGCGCGAGGATCGCGAGAGCGATCCCGACCTGGCCGCCGCGGCTCCGGCGTCGGCGCTCCTGCCGGACCGTGTCGCGCTCGATCGCGCCGTCCTCACGCTGCCGGACGACCTCGTTCTCGCGCACGACCGCCTGCTCCACCTCGGGCTCGCCGAGCGGAGGCGCGACCGGATCGCCGAGGCCCCGCGTCTCGACGTGCTCCTCCGTCGTCGTGGTCTCCGAACGCACCCGTTCCTCGCGGTCGTCGCGCATTTCGCTCCCCTTCTGGTGTGTGGATGCGGCGACGTGGCGCCGCGGCGGACGGGGAATACCCAAGCCGGAGGACCGCCAAACGGCCGCCGCGTGCGGCGACTGCTACTCGAACCAGACGAGCGTCGCGAGCACGACGTACAGGCTCACGAGCGCGAGCCCCTCGAACAGCACCGCCTTCCCGTCGCCGGTCACCTGCCAGAGCGCGATCGCGGTCAGCGCGAGCGCGCCGAGGTAGACGGGCTCGACGACGAAGGTGAGGCGCTCGGCGAAGAACAGCGAGAAGATGACGAGGACCGGCCAGAGGAAGCAGGCGATCTGAGCGACCGAGTTCTTCACGACGGAGATCGCGAGGTCGTTCTGGCCCTTCCAGGCGAGCTGGACGGCGACGACGTTCTCGACCGCGTTGCCCGCGATCGCGACGATCACGAGCCCGGTGAACGCCTTCGAGATGCCG
>DASSBI010000354.1:0-6278 GCA_035698965.1 Gaiella sp.
CGGGCTCCTCCTCGCCGTGTCGATCCCCACGCTCTGCCTGCTCGCGTTCGTCGCAGGGCTCCCGATCGCCCCGACGATCGGCGCGCTCTACTCGCTCATCGACCGCTCGGCCCGGCCGGGGACGGCCGCGGAGTCGTTCGCCTGGTTCGGCACCGCCGTCTCGATCGGGATCGCCACCGGCTCGGTGCTCGCGGGCATCCTCGTCGACGAGCGCGGCGTCCGTGCGGCGTTCGCCGCCGGAGCGGTCATCGCCTTCTGCGGCGCGCTCCTCGGCTGGGCACGGCGTGGAACGCTGCGGCCGAGCGCGTACAGGGCCGAGCCAGTGTCTACCCTGCTCACCGAGCGCCCGTAGCTCAGGGGACAGAGCGGCGGACTTCTAATCCGCGGGTCGGAGGTTCGAATCCTCCCGGGCGCATAACCGCGCAAGGCGACGGCGCCCTCGAGTCTCGCGCTGATCCCACACAGCTTCTGTCCGGGAGGACCTCGCGACGCGACGCCGCCGTTGCAGACAACACCCCCCGGCTCCGTGCCTTGCCACGCCTTGTATCGTTCGAGGTCGACAAGGAGTACGAATGGACACCCTGGACGGGGCTTTGCGAGCGCGCATCGACGAGTTGTCTCTCGCAGCCTCGCAGAGGAGCGGTACGGCGGCGCAGGGCTCGCCGGCGCGAGACCGCTAGCCGGTGCCGGGCGACGAGCCGGCTGCGGCCGCCGTGGGGTCGGCCCGGAGGGCTCCGCATCGCGATGCTCGCGCCCATCTCGTGGTGTGTGCCGCCGCGTCACTACGGCCCGTGGGAGCAGGTCGTGCCGCTCCTGACCGAGGGCCTGGTGAGCCGGGGAGCGGACGTCACGCTGTTCGCAACGGCCGACTCGGTAACCGATGCGCGCCTGGTGGCAAGCGCACCGACCGGCTACTCGGAGGATCCGGGACTGTCGGCGAAGGTCTGGGAGGCCCTCCACCTCTCGGCGGTGTTCGAACGAGCGGAGGAGTTCGATGCGATCCACAGGATCGACCTGGAGCCCGACGAGTTCCTCGTGGAGCCGACCATTGCGCTCCCACGTCTCGACGCTCGGTATCGCATGCGCGTGCGGTAGGGGTGGTTGGGGTCGAAATGTGACAGATCGCACAAATTTCGGCTACTCTTTGTCGGCGTCCGGTCGAGCGTCGTAGCCGCCGAGGCATTGGCACCCTCTTCAGCTGTTCCCTTTGGCCCGGGCGGAGTAGGGAACCCGTTCGAGCGATTCGATCGGCAGCTCGGCTGCCCGGTCGGGAAGAGGTGACTGGAGATGACCAACTTCCTCCACTGGCGCAAGATGACCTTGGCGCTCGTGCTCTGGAGCGGGTACGTCGGGACATGGGCGGTGCTCAGCGACTCCGGCCCGGCGGTCGTCACCTTCTGGTGGCTCGCAGGCACGGTCTTCTTCGGTGCGCTCTGGCTCGGCACGCAGCCGCTGTTCCAACGCGACCGCGGCCTCCCCGGCTTCGTCCGGCCCGGCTGGACGACCTGGCGCCTGCGATCCCACCGGGTCGGTGAGGGGCGACGCGATGAACATTGAGACCGAGGTGCGGCGCTCGCGGCGTTCCGACCGGAGGCATCCCGAGACGAGCGATGGCCCTTCCGCCGTCGCGACCGGAACGCGGGGACCGGGCGGCCTCGGCTGGCCGGCATTCACCACCGCCTTTCCGGGACGCCGCCGCCACGACCTGGAGGCGCTCAGCGCCTACTCGAGGTACGCGCACTCGCGCGACGCCGGCACGGACTCGTCCGCGGAGCCCGCAGGCGTCGAAACGGGGCAGGCCGCATCGGGCGCGACCGTCCTCCGGGACTGGGAAGACGAGGGCGCCGCGACGCTCTCACCCCACGGGTCATGACGCGAGGACGCGATCAGGAGCAGCTCCGCAGGGACGCGCTCACAGCCTTCCTCGACGAGCGTGAACGCGACGGATATCGCGTCGAGAGTCACACCCACACCCACGCGATCATCGGTCCGCCTGACGGGCGTCGATGGCTCCGTGGTCTCCTTCGCAAGCGGGATCCGCTCCCACGCCAAGTCGTCTCGGTCGATCGTCACGGCGAGGTGTCCGTGAGCCCGGCCGAACCGCTGCGCCACTGACACCCGGCAACCGGGTCCGGTGCGCTCCGGTACGATGGACGCGACCCAACAGGCTTCCGGCGGTTGAGCGCCAGCGCGCCGGACCCCGCCTAAAGGGGCGCAGGTGTGCGTACCGCTTCTCGACGTACCCGCCGCGCGCGTGCGGGATCGGAACCTTCGCCTTCGACGTGCGGACGTCGCTGCTCGCGAGTCCCGGAATGTCGAGCGTCGGGGCGATCCCCATCGTCGCGAGGCGTCGAGCCCGCAGCGGCATGACGTCCTCGCAACCGTATCGCAGACGGTGCGGGGCGATTACATCCGAGCGGCAAGCTCTTGGGCCGACTCGACATCGACGTCGTCTTGTTGCAACACGAGTACGGGATCTTCGGCGGTGCCGACGGGGAGTACGTGCTGTCGTTCGCCCGCGAGCTCGCGCGACCGCTCGTCCTGACGCTCCACACCGTCCTTTCCGACCCGACGGACCACCAACGCGAAGTGCTCACCGCATTGTGCGAGGAGGCGGAGCGCGTGATCGTGATGACGGAGACCGCGCGAGGGCTGCTCCTGCGGATGAACGGTTGCGAGCCGGAGACGATCCGAGTCGTCCAGCACGGCGCACCGGTCGTACTCGGTCGACGAAAGCGCCAACGGCTCTGTGCCATCGCGTGGACTCGATCGACTCCCGTCACGCTTCGTTCTCTCGACGTTCGGGCACGGGGATGCGGAACTTCATGGGCTACGACAGACGCTGGCTGGGAGCCGCATGTCGGCGACCATGTCGGCCGAGAGCGCCGGCTGATCACGTGCACGGCGTACGGCCCGAGCGGCCCGGCCGTGCACCTCGCGTCGACGACGGACTTTCGAACGGCGAGCGGATCGGAGATCGGTCTGATATCCGTCCGTGCGTGCGGGTCGTCGGCATCGTCTCGGCCGGGGGAATGGGTAGTGCTCTCGGCGCGCGGCTTCGCGGTGGTGGCGCACGCGTCGTCGTCGCGCTCGACGGGCGCAGCGAGCGGACGCGCCGGCTCGCGGCCGAGGCCGGGCTCGAGGACGTCGGCGCGCTCGCCGCGCTCCTCCGCGAGGCCGAGGTCGTGCTCTCCGTCGTTCCTCCGGAGGCAGCCGTCCGGGTGGCGTCGGCGATCACCGAGGCGGCCGCGGGCACAGCGGCGATTGTCGTCGACCTGAACGCCGTCTCCCCGGCCACCGCTCGCGACATCGCGTCGCTCCTCGGCGCCGCCGGGATCGAGGCGGTCGACGGGGCGATCTCCGGCCCGCCGCCCGTCGACGCCGACACGACTCGGATCTACCTGTCCGGCCGGCATGCCGAGACCGTCGCTGCCCTTCCGCTCGACGGGGTCGGGCGCGTCGTCGTGGGAGACGAGCCCGGCCTCGCCTCGGCCGTGAAGATGTGCACGGCGTCCGTTTACAAGGGCCGGGTCGCGCTCCTCGCGCAGGCGCTTCGCACCGCGCGCGCGTACGGCGTCGTCGAGCACGTCCTCGACGACCTGGCCGACACGGGTCTCGCCGACCGCGACTGCACGGGCGCGACGCTGGCGCGCGCCTCGGCCAAGGCGTGGCGGTACGTCGCGGAGATGGAGGAGATTGCGGCGACGCAGGCGGGGGCGGGCCTGACGCCGACTCTCTTCCGCGCGCTCGCCGCCGTCTACGGGGAGATCGCCGAGCGCGCGGTCGCGGGCGCGCCGGAGGCCGTGGAGGACTCCATCGCGCTCGAGACGGTGCTCGACAGGCTCTCAGCGGGGCAGGCGGAGACCGAGGCGACGCGGTAGGCCTGCGACGAGGCGCGTGGCGGGATCCGCCGCGCGGCCTGCGTCCTCGGCCCGGTCGGCGCGGACGAGCGCCGAGCGGATCAGCGAGCCGCCGGCCCAGCGAAGCGGCTCGGGCGGCATCAGCTTGCGGCTCGGATCGACGAGGGCGAGACGCGTCAGCTCGTCGCGCCTGTCGAGCGCGAGCCGGGCGAGGATCTCGCCTCCGAGGTACGACGGGCCGACACCGTTGCCCGTGAAGCCGAAGCCGTGGTGGACGCGGCCGCGGCTGCCGAAGATCGGCAGGTGCGTGGGCGAGACGTCGATCGGGCCTCCCCAGGCGTGCGTGACCCGCCGGCCGCGAAGTTGCGGGAAGAAGCGGAGCAGGTCGTCGCGAGCGGTGCGTGCCGCGTCCGGATCGACCTCGAGCCGCCGCGAGCGGTGCACGCCGAAGCCCATCCGGCCGCCGCCCCAGCCGAACGCGATCCTGCCGTCGCGCGTCGTCCTCAGGTAGTGGAGGAGCGTGCGGCCGTCCGCGATCGGCTCGCCGCCCGTCCAGCCGAGCTCGTCGAGCACGTCGGGCACCGGCTCCGTCAGGACGATGTGGCTGGACGCGACCGCGTGGGCGAGCCGGAAGCCCGGGAAGCCTGCCGTCGCGCTGTTCACGGCGAGCACCGCGGCACCAGCGCGGACGCGGCCGCGCGGTGTGAAGGCGACCGTGTCCGCGCCGAGCCGACGGACGGGCGTCCGCTCGTGCAGTCGCACGCCGACGTCGACGACCTTCGCGCGGAGTCCGAGCGCTAGCCGTGCGGGCTGGACGGTCGCGGACGTTCGCACGATCGCGCCTCCGAGGAACCCGGCGTCGCAGCGCTCGCGGAGCTCGGCTGCCGTCGCACGGCGGATCTCGTCGGGCGCTCCGAGCGTCGCGCAGGCCTCGATCGCATCGTCGAACGCGCCGAGCTGCGCCTCGCTCGTTGCCACGTAGAGCGTCGGTGCGGCGCGGTACCACGCATCGACACCCTGCTGCTCGCACCACTCGCCGATCCCGCGGACGCCGCGATCGGATGCTCTCGCGACGGCGAGCGCCCGCTCGTCGCCGACGCGGTCGCGCAGGATCGGCAGGTCGTCCCACAACGTCGAGACGAACCCGCCGTTCCGGCCGCTCGGACCGTGGCCGGCCAGCCCGGCTTCCAAGACGACGACGTCGCAGCCGGGCTCGAGCGCCTTCAGCTGCCACGCCGTCCAGAGGCCGAGGTACCCGCCGCCGACGACCACGACGTCGGCGTTCGTGTCCGCCTCGAGCGGCGCGGTCGCCTCGACCGGCCCGGCCTCCTCGAGCCACCAGCCGTACCGCGTGTGCCGCACGCCGTCCATCGGCGTCGAGCGTAACCGCGGTGATGGCCCGTGGAGCGCTGTTCCGCGCGAGGTTCGCTGGGGTCAGGCACCTTCGGTGCCAGGCCCCGGTATCGTGGGTCTCGCGCGCGGTGGCGGTAGCTCAGTTGGTAGAGCCCCGGGTTGTGGTCCCGGTGGTCGCGGGTTCGAGTCCCGTCCGCCACCCTGTCTCGACTGCGCGCGCGTGACTCAGATCGTTCGGACGAAGGACCCGCCGCCGATCACGCGCTCCGGGCCATCGCCGACGCGCTCGCGGAGGCCGCGGTCGGAGGTGACGAGCCACCAGGGCGAGGCGAGTTTCGGCACGAGCTCGACGATCGCGTCGTCGGCGTTGTGCGATCCGACGACATCCGGGGCATCGTCGGTCGCGGCTCCGTCGAAGACGACAAGCAACTCGTGACCCTCGTGCTCCGCCCAGGCGCGCGCCCGCCGGACGAGCTCCTCGCGCGAGACGTTCGGCCATTGCGACCGCCGCGTGTTCTCGGCGTCGACGACGACCAGAGCCATGGCTCCAGTATGGGCCCGCCGATACCCTCTCAGGCGGCAACGGCCCCGTAGCTCAGCGGATAGAGCGGCAGGCTTCGAACCTGCGTGCGGAGGTTCGACTCCTCCCGGGGCCACTGCGTGGGGGAACCCATGGTTCCTCCACGAGCCCCTCCTTCGCCCGCGCACGGAAGTGGCGCAGCCTGGCCTCTCGGGCGAGTGCATCGCCCTTCGGCCGCGACGGATTGTTCACCGGACAGCTGTTACGGAGAACGTGTGCGTCGTCCCACGCCGCCCGTCGGGGTCCGCACCGTCCGGTCCAGGTCCTACGCTCCGGCCATGACAGTGGGAATCGTCGTGTTCGGGCTCGTGTTCCTCGCCGGGCTCGCGATCGGGACGAAGACACGTCGCCCTCTGGCCACGGCCTGCGTCGTGGTCGGTGCGTTCTGCGCACTGCTCGTGATCCAGACGAACGATCCGTTCGTCGCGTTCGCGGCGTTCGCGCTCATCGCGCTCACGGGGCTGGTCGTCGACTCGGTGCGCGAG
>DASSBI010000355.1:0-3480 GCA_035698965.1 Gaiella sp.
GAGATCGCCCATCCGCCTGACGCCTCGGGCGACGAGGCGCAGGCCCGCGAGCGCTGCCAGCGCGGCGACGACGCGGAGGGCGGCCGTCGGCCGACTGTCGGGCAGCACGAGCGCGACGGCGCCAACCGCGATTCCCGCCCGCGCCGTCCAGAGCCCGACCGCGGCGCCCCGGCCGTAGAGCGGCGCGAGGGCACCGGCCACCAGTCCCGTCGCGACGAGCACCGCAGGCGCCATCGACAACGCGAGCGGGTGCGCGCCGAGCGCGAGCGCCCCCGCGAGGAGGGCAACGGCGCCGGCGAGCAGCACGAGGCCGGCGACGCGGACAGGGCGGGTCAGGAGCTGGAGCGCGAGCGGCATCGGCGGAGCCTACGACGGCGCCTCCTGGAGGAAGGAGCGGCCGTCACCACTTTCGCTGGTACGGAAAACCCTACGCGCCCTCCCGGCCGACGCTGTGAAACACTCCGGTCGGGGTACACACGAGCACGGAGTGGAGGCGGCGATGGCGTTCGAGGACTTGAAGCAGCGGCACGCGGCGATGTGGGGCGCCGGCCCGTTCGAGGTGATCGCGCCGAGCCTTCTCGAGATGCACGAGACGATCGTCGCGGCGGCCGAGGGCAACGAGGGCGACGCCTGGCTGGACGTCGGCTGCGGCACGGGAGAGCTCGCGTTCCTCGCCGCCGCCACGGGGGCGTCGGTCAGGGGCTGCGACCTTTCCCCCACCCTCGTCCAGACGGCGAAACGGCAGGCCGCCGATCGAGGGCTCGAGATCCCGTTCGAGGTCGCTGACGTCGAGAACCTGCCGTTCGACGACGGGAGCTTCGACATCGCCTCGTCCTCGGTGGGCGCCATCTTCGCTCCCGACCATGCACGGACCGCCGAGGAGCTCGCGCGCGTCTGCGCGTCCGGCGGCCGGCTCGTTCTCACGGCGTGGACGACCGAGGGCCGGATCGGGGACTTCTTCCGCGTGATCGCCTCGTACTCGCCGCCGCCGGTCGAGGGTGCGGGAGCGCCGACGCAGTGGGGGGACGCCGCGTACTGCGAGGCGCTTCTCGGCCCGCACTTCGAGCTCGAGATCGAGTCTCTCAACACACCATGGCGCGCCGAGTCGGGTCAGGCGATGTGGGACGAGTTCAGCTCGTCCTTCGGACCGATCGTGACGCTGCTCAGGATGCTCGAGCCCGAGCGAGCAGCCGCGTTCCGCGACGACCTCGTCGCACTCTTCGACGAGAGCGCGGAACAGGACGGCGAGGTCGTGCTCGACCGTCCCTACCTGCTCGTCAAGGGGACGCGTCGCTAGCGGTCGTCAGACCGCGTCGAGCGCCTCGTTCACGAGCCTGTCGGCGAGCTCGTTGTGCTCCCGGCGGACGTGCGTGTACGTCACGCGTCCGATCTCGCGCGCCGCGCGCGACGCATCGAGGAACAGCGACTGGAGATCGCGGTTCTTGACCCGGTACTCCCCGCGCATCTGCTTCACCATCAGCTCCGAGTCGGAGCGCACCTCGAGCTCGTGGACGCCTGCCTCGACCGCCCGGCCGAGCCCGGCGACGAGCGCGGAGTACTCGGCGACGTTGTTCGTCGCAACGCCGATCGCCTCGCCGCGCGCCTCGAGCACCGTCCCGTCCTCGGCCTCGAGGACGTAGGCGAAGGCAGCGGGACCGGGATTTCCGCGCGCGCCGCCGTCCGTCCAGAGCCGCGCCTTCATACCTCGACGCGCTCGTACACGTCGAACGCGGGCTCCTCGTAGGGGTGCGCGCGGCGCAGGGCCGCGACCACTGCGGTCAGCTTCCCCGGCGGGACGACCGTCTCGACGCGATACTCGGCGACGGTCTCGTCGCGGCCCGCCTCGCCGAGAGCCGGTTGCGTCCCCTCGCCGCCGAAGAAGGATCCCTCCCCGAGCGTCGCCCAGGAGCACCGCGAGTAGTCCCCGATCCAGCCCGCACCTGCGACGAACACCGCGTCGCGCGTCGCCTGGAGGTGCGATGCGGGCACGAACCAGACGAGCTTGTACGACCGGGTCACGGCGCTTGACTGTAGCGCCCTCCCGCGGGCGGGCCCGGCGTGGTTGGATAGCCCCGTGACCGCCGTCGAGGAGCGCACCGAGAGCTTCGTCCGGCCCGACGGGCAGGAGAAGGTGACGGGCTCGGGCCGCTATACCGCCGACCTCACGCTCACGGGCCAGCTCCACGCGGCGTTCCGCTACGCCGACCATCCGCACGCGCGGATCACGAGGATCGACACCTCCAAGGCGCGTGCGCTCACGGGCGTGATCGCCGTCGTGACGCACGAGGACGTCCCCGACCTCCGCTACGGCGGCATGGTGAAGGACCGGCGCCTCTTCGCGCGCGACACCGTCCGCTTCGAGGGTGACATCGTCGCCGGGATCGCGGCGACCACGCCCGAGATCGCGCGTGCCGCGGCAGCGCTCGTCGAGGTCGACCTCGAACCGCTCGAGGTGGTGACCGACTTCGCAGCCGCGCTCGACGACGACGCGCCGCTCGTGCACCCGGACTGGGAGTCCTACGACGGCGCCGCAGTGCTCGGCCGCCACGACAACGTGCTCGGCTTCTCCACGATCGTGAAGGGCGACGTGGACGCGGCGCTCGAGGCGGCCGACGTCGTGGTCAGCGGCCGCTACGTCACCGACCCGACGCAGGGCGTGCCGATCGAGCCGCGCGCGGTCGTGGCGCAGTGGGAGGGCGAGCGGGTGACCGTCTGGTCGTCGACGCAGGTGCCGTACGTCGCGCGCGCCGGGGTCGCGTACACGCTCGGGATTCCCGAGTCCCACGTCCGCGTCGTCGTGCCGCTCCTCGGCGGCGGTTTCGGAGCCAAGTGCGACTTCCACTTCGAGGCGCATGTCGCCGCGCTCGCGCGCGCCGCGCGGCGCCCGGTGAAGCTCGTCTTCTCCCGCCACGAGGAGTTCTTCGCAGTCGGGCACCGCCGCGAGGGGATGGTGATCGAGCTCACGACGGGCGCACGGCGCGACGGCACGCTGCTCGCGCGGCGCGCGCGGCTCGTCCTCGACGCCGGCGCCTACTGCGGCGAGGGCGGCTTCTTCGCACAGATGGCGGCGATGCACGCCCTCGGCCCATATGTGCTCGAGACGGCGGACGTCGAGTCCTCGCTCGTCTACTCGAACAACCAGCCGTCCTCGTCGATCCGCGCCCCGACCGCGCCGCAGGTCTGCTGGGCGCTCGAGCAGCACATGGACGAGCTGGCGGAGGCGCTCGGGGTCGACCCCGTCGAGCTGCGCCGCCGGACGCTGATCGAGGAGGGGTCCGTGACCGCCACGGGTCAGGTGCTCGAGCGGGTCTCCATGAAGGAGACGCTCGAACGCGCCGTCGAGCTGATCGGACCGGCCGACGGGCTGCCCGACGACGAGGGGATCGGCGTCGCGTGCGGCTGGTGGCCGTGCTTTCCCGCGAAAGCCGGCGCGTACGTCAAGCTCAACGAGGACGGCACGGGAACCATCGTCACGGGCGC
>DASSBI010000356.1:0-2635 GCA_035698965.1 Gaiella sp.
TCGGGGTCGGTCTCCGGCAGCACGCCGTGACCGAGGTTGAAGATGTGGCCCGGCCGACCCGCGGCGCGCGCAAGCACGTCGGCCGCCTCGCGCTCGACGACGTCCCACGGAGCGGCCAGCGTCGCCGGGTCGAGGTTGCCCTGCACGCCGCGATCCCCGACGACCGCCCAGCCGTCGTCCAGCGGAAGCCGCCAGTCGAGGCCGACGACGTCGCCGCCCGCCGCGGCAAGCTCGGTCAGCAGGTGCGTCGCGCCCGTGCCGAAGTGGATCGTCGGGACGTCCACGGCGGCGAGGATCCGCGCGCTCCAGGGAGCGACGCGCTCGCGGTAGAGCTGCGGCGAGAGCGTCCCGACCCAGGAGTCGAAGAGCTGGATGACGTCCGCGCCGGCCCGCACCTTGGCGGCGACGTACGCGGCGAACGTCTCCGACAGCTTTGCGACCAGGGCGTTCCAGGTCTCGGGCTCGGAAAGCATCAGCGTCTTCGTCCGCGGCAGCTCTCGGCTCGGGCGGCCCTCGACGAGGTATCCGGCGACGGTAAACGGCCCGCCGCAGAAGCCGATCACGGCCCGCTCCGGCTCGAGCTCGGAGCGAACGAGTCGCACCGCCTCGAGCACCGGGCCGAACGTCTCCTCGGGGTCGGGAACGCGGAGCCGCGCCACGTCCGCGGCGCTCCGGATGGGGCGCTCGACGACCGGGCCGACGCCCTCGACCAGCTCGACGTCGATCCCCATCCCGAGGACGGGCGTCATGATGTCTGCGAAGAGCACCGCCGCGTCGACGCTGTGTCGTCGCACGGGCTGGAGTGTCACCTCGGCGCAGAGCTCCGGTGTGCCCGCGACCTCGAAGAAGGAGTGGCGCTCGCGAATCGCACGGTACTCCGGCAGCGAGCGGCCCGCCTGGCGCATGAACCAGACCGGCGTGCGCTCGACCTGCTCGCGGCGCGCGGCGCGGACGAGGAGCGGGGTGGCCATGACAGGGAGGGTAGCCCTCGATCGCGGGAGCGGCCGCCCAGTGGTCCCTCCGGGAAATCCACACACGCCTCGCGCGGCTGCAAACACTTCGCATGCCGTCGTCCTCGGTCGCCCCGATACCTTCAGGTATCGGGACTCCCTGCGTCCTAGGCCTGCTCGGTTTTCGCCGGCGAATCACATCCGGATTTCCCGGAGAGACCACTAGACTCGGGCGCCGTGGAGCCGCTCGTTCCGCTCTGGCGATCCTCGACGGTCGCGCCGCAGCGGGCGGGCGCTCGAACGACGGCAAAGCTTGTGCTCGAGAACGGTGGAGGGGCGACGTGGCGCTCTCGCGGCGCCGACGGGCTCCAGCTCTCCTACCACTGGCTCGACACGCACGGCAACGCAATCGTCTGGGACGGCACGCGCACGGCGTTCGCCCGTCCGGTGGCGCCGGGCGAGACGGTCGCGGTCGACGTGCCGCTCGACGCGCCGCGTCCTCCTGGCCGGTACGTCCTGCGCTTCGACCTCGTCGAGGAGCACCGCTTTTGGCTCTCCGAGCTCGGGGTCGGGACGCACGATCTGGAGGTCGACGTCGCGCCGCTGATCGCCGAGCGGCGGCTGGCCGTGGTCGTCCACGGCGGCCCGGACGCTCGCACCGACGCCGCGCTCGCCGCGCAGGTGGAGCCGGTCGTCGCCGACGCGCCCGCCGCTACCGCCCATCTCGTCGCGGGCGCGGAGCCGGCCGCGGACTGGTCACGGCTCGTGCTCGACGCCCACGCCGGGGGCTGGCCCGCCGTCGGACCGGCGCTCCTTCCGGTCGGCGGGCCGCTCGAGCGCCGCCGCGCAGCCCGTGCGCTCGCAGCCTGGGCCCCCGGTGGACGCAACCCGCGCCTCGACGTCCCGCTGCTGCTTCCCTCGCTCCTCGACGGCCTCGAACCGTCCGAGCATCGAGGGCTGCCGGCCTACACGGGCGAAGGGCTCTTCGAGGGGCGGGCGGTCGTCAGGCTTCCGACGCGATCCGGTCGTCCACCGACCTGAACACGAGCGCGCCGAGCGCGAGCGCCACGATCGCGGCGACGACGAGGTAGAGCAGGTCGCCTGTGGGCGGGAGCTCGCCCTCGTAGAGCGGTGTCCGGTACGACTCGACCGCAGGCGTGAGCGGGTTTCCCCAGTGGAGCAGGTCGACGAGCCACGGGCGCGACTGGGCGCCGGGCAGATCGTCGAGCTGGTACAGGATCGGCGTCAGGAAAAACCACGGCAGCAGCGCGGCCGTGACGACGAACTCGACGTCGCGGAAGATCGCGTTGAGTGACGCGATCGCGAGGGCCACGCCCGCCGTGAACACCACGATCAGCGCACCGACGGGGATCGCGAGCCAGGCGAGGTCGCGGCTCTCCGGCCGGAACCAGAGCGCGAGGACGAGGACGATCACCGTCATCGCGGCGAACGCGATCACCTCGGTCGCGACGACGGAGAGCGGTACGAGCTGGCGCGGGAAGCGCACCTTGCGGATGATCGGCGCGTTCTCGACGATGCTTCGAGCGCCGCCCTGCAGCGACGTCGAGAAGAAGACCCAGGGCGGGAGGCCGCACAGGAGGAAGAGCCAGTAGTGCTCGGTCTCGGTCGGCTGGGCCTTCCAGAGGACGGCGAACACGACGAGGTAGACGAGCATCAGCGCCGCC
>DASSBI010000357.1:0-7665 GCA_035698965.1 Gaiella sp.
GTCATCGTCAGCACCGAGTTGACGCCGCCGATCGTCGGCACCGGGTCGGCCGGGTCGTAGTCGTAGCGGTCGGCCGGCTCGTCGGCCTGCGGCTCCGTTCGTTCGAGCCTCCCGCCACGCCCGAGATAGAACGGCGCGAAGTCCGTCCGCGCGAGCGGCCACTCCCGCTCCCCGCGCCACTCGTCCGCGCCGAGGACGTAGAGCTCCGCCGGCGGGCGCTCGTCCCAGCCGTTGTCCTCGTCACGGAGATAGCGGTCGTAGAACGCGAGCTCGTGGTCCCGGATCACGGTGAGCGCGGGCGAGAGGTCGACGTCGCCGCGGAAGCTCTCGACCTCCTCCTCGTGCGACCACGGCCCGATCAGCACGCGGTTCGGCACCCGGTCGCCGACGCCGGCGAAGGAGCGGAGGTGCGAGCCCGAGTACGGGTCGAACCAGCCGCCCTGCTGGAAGAGCGGCACGTCGACCTTCTCCGGGCGGTGGCGGAACTGCTGCCAGTAGTCGTCATTCGTCTGGTGCTCCCACCAGAGGCGCCAGTAGTCGACCTTTCGCCCGATCGTCACCTCGTCGAGCTCGATCAGGGGCAGGTGGCCGAAGATCCGGTCGTTCAGGACGAGGTCGCGCGCGCTCGGGCCGGTGATCAGCGAGATCGCGCTCGACCAGAGCGAAGCGGCGCCGAGCGTCAGCGCGAGCTGGAAGGCGCCGCCCGTCCAGTAGCCGTCCCAGAAGTAGTCGTCGTGGATCACCTGCGGCGCGGCGCAGCCGAGGTTCGGATGCCCGAGGTGGAGGAGCTGCCACTGGACGAGCCCGCCGTAGCTGCGGCCCCACGTGCCGATCCGGCCGTTCGACCACTGCTGCGAGGCCGTCCACGTGAGCGTGTCGTGGGCGTCGACGCCGTCGCGCTCCCAGGCGGTGAACGTGCCCTCCGACTCGTACCGGCCGCGCACGTCGACGGCGACGGCTGCGTACCCGCGCTGCGCGAACCAGACGCCCCACCCGATGAAGCGCTCCCGCGTCGACTCGTACGGCGTCCACTGGACGATCGTCGGGAGCCCCTGCGCGCCGAGCGGGAGGTACACGTCGGCGGAGAGCGAGATACCGTCACGCGTCGGAACACGCTGATCGTGGAGCAGCCGGACGTCGCGAAGCTGGCTCACGTCGTCCGCCTGCCGTCAGGCGGCCGCGTCGATCGCGGTGCCGGCGAAGTGACAGGCGGCGAGGTGGCCCGCAGCGTGGTCGGCGAGCGGGGGCTCGACCTCCGCGCAGATCGCCTGCGCGATCGGACAGCGTGTCCTGAACCGGCACCCCGAAGGCGGGTCGATGGGGCTCGGCACGTCGCCGGTCAGGACGATACGGTCCCGCTTGCGTCCGGGCTCGGGCTCGGGGTTCGCCGAGAGGAGCGCCTGCGTGTAGGGGTGGAGCGGCCGTGCGAAGAGGTCGTCCGAGGTCGCGAGCTCGACGATCCGGCCGAGGTACATCACGGCGACGCGGTCGGAGATGTATCCGACGACCGCGAGGTCGTGGGCGACGAAGAGATAGGTGAGGTCGAACTCCTGCTTGAGCTCGACGAGGAGGTTGAGCACCTGCGACTGGATCGACACGTCGAGGGCGGAGACGGGCTCGTCCGCGACGATGAACTTCGGGTGCAGGACGAGGGAGCGCGCCAGGCCGATGCGCTGTCGCTGCCCGCCGGAGAACTGGTGCGGGTACCGACCGGCCGCCTCGCGCGGCAGGCCGACGCGCTCCAGCATGTCGAGCACCGTCGCCTCGCGCGCGGCCCGGCTGCCGAAGCCGTGGACCTTGAGCCCTTCGCCGACGAGCTGCTTCACCGTCATCCGGGGGTCGAGTGAGCCGACCGAGTCCTGGAAGACGATCTGCATGTGGCGTCGCGCGGCCTTGAGATCTGCCCTGCCGAGCGACGTCACGTCGTCGCCGTCGAACCGGATCGTCCCCGACGTCGGCTCGAGAAGCCGCAGGAGCGTCCGTCCCAGGGTCGACTTGCCGCAACCCGACTCGCCGACCAGGCCGACCGTCTCGCCGCGGTAGACGTCGAGGTCGACCCCGTCGACGGCCTTGAGCTGGCCGACGGTGCGCTTGAAGAAGCCCTTCTTGACCGGGAAGTGCTTCGTCACCCCGCGCGCCTCGAGGAGGACGTCGCCCGTCGCCCGTGGCCCGGCCGCGCTCACCCCGCCACCCTGCTGACAGCCGAGACCCGGCGCCCGTCCTCGCAGAGCCAGCATGCGGACTCCTGCGGCGGCACGGGGAAGAGCCGCGGGTCCTCGGTCTGACAACGGTCGAAGGCGTAGTCGCAGCGCGGCGCGAAACGGCAGCCCGCCGGCCAGTCGAGCGGGCTCGGCACCATGCCGCGGATCGCCTCGAGCGGCTGCGTGTAGCGCATGCCGACCCGGGGGATCGACCGGAGCAGCGCCTCGGTGTAGGGGTGCTGTGGCTCTGCGAACACGTCCGCCACGGGGCCGCGCTCGACGATGCGCCCGGCGTACATGACGGCCACCTCGTCGACCATCTCCGCGACGACGCCGAGGTCGTGCGTGATCAGGAGGATCGCCATCCCGAGGCGTTCCCGGAGGTCCTTCATCAGCTCGAGGATCTGCGCCTGCACCGTGACGTCGAGGGCTGTCGTCGGCTCGTCCGCGATCAGGAGCTTCGGGTTGCAGGCGAGCGCCATCGCGATCATCACGCGCTGGCGCATGCCGCCGGACAACTGGTGCGGGTAGTCGTTGACGCGACGCTCCGCGGAGGGGATGCCGACGAGCCGCATCATCTCGACGGCCCGCGCCGTCGCGTCCCGCTTGCCGAGCCTCTGGTGGAGCTCCACGGCCTCCGCGATCTGGTCGCCGACCGTGAACACGGGATTGAGCGAGGTCATCGGCTCCTGGAAGATCATCGAGATCTCGTTCCCCCGGATCGCGCTCATCTGGTTCTCGGAGAGCTTTGCGAGGTCGCGGCCCTCGAAGATGATCTTCGAGCCAGGCTCGACGCGGCCGGGCCGGTCGACGAGCCGCATGATCGAGAGCGCGGTCACGGACTTGCCGCTCCCCGACTCGCCGACGACGCCGAGCGTGCCGCCCGCGGGCAGCTCGAGATCGACGCCGTCCACGGCGCGAAGGAGCCCGCCGGCCGTCGCGAAGCCCGTGCGGAGGGCCTCGACCCGGAGCAGGGTCTCGGTCACGACGCGGGTGCCGCCTTGCCGCCGCGGGCGCGAGCGCGCTTCGCGGCCGCAGCGGGCGGCCTCACCGCGATGTGGCTCTCGAGCTGGGCGATCATCACGTCCGGATCCCGGGTCTGGAGCGCCTCGAGCAGCTCGCGGTGCTCCGCGACCATCGTCTCGAGGCTCTGGTTGCGGCCGTAGCGCAGGAAGTACCCGCGGATGCGCGGGAAGATCGTGCGCCAGACCTGCACCGTGTGCGGCTGCCCGGAGCTCGAGATGACGACGTCGTGGAACCGCAGGTCGGCCTCGACGATCTTCTCGAGGTCCCCCGTCTTCGCCGCCTGCTCCATCACCCAGATCTCCTTCCCGAGCTCCGCGAAGTCGGCGTCGGTCATCCGCGTCGCGGCGTGGACGAAGCTGTAGCGCTCGAGCGTCAGGCGGATCGGGATCAGGACCTCCTGCACCTCCTCGTCGGAGACGCCGAGCACCACCGCCCCGCGATACGGGAACGACATCACGAGTCCCTCGTTCTCGAGCTGTCGGAGCGCCTCGCGCACGGGGCCGCGGCTCGTGCCGAGCTCTTCGGAGAGGCTCGTCTCGATCAGGCGCTCGCCGGGCTCGTAGCGGCCTGCGACGATCGCGCTGCGAAGCGCCTCGACCACCTGCTGCCCGCGCGGGGCGGCCTTGCGCGGCGCGACGGTGCGAGGCGCGCTCGGGCTGTCGTGCGGTTCGACGCTCACGATCCCGGCGTGCTCTCCCAACCGCGTAATTGTTGACAATCGTTCGATCGTTGACAATCGAGCATCGTCGCGGAGTCTAACCCGTCCGGCCGGTGTCCACCAGTGGCAGTTTCGCAGGGCCGGACGACGCGAGCGCAGCCAGTGACGCCTCGATGTCGGGGAGCGGGGTGGACGTGACGACTTCCAGGATGCACGCGCCGTCGAACGCGATCTCGTCGAGCGTCCGGAAGACCGTCGCGAAGTCCACCGTGCCGAGGCCGACGCGGTCGTGGGCCCAGCGCGTCGCGCTCGAGTCCGAGAGGTGCACCTGTCCGAGACGCGGTGCGAGGCGGCGGAGCGCCTCGCCGTGGTCCTCGGAGACGAACTCCGCGTTGGCGACGTCGTAGGCGACGCGGAGCCGCGGGTCGTCGAAGCCCGCCACGAATCGGTCCAGCGCGTCCACGGTCGGGATCGGCGTCTGCGGGTGGAGCTCGAGGAAGACGGATGCATCGGTCTCCTCCGCGACGGCGAGGAGCTCGCCGACGCTCTCTGCGAGCCAGCGTTCGGTCTCCGCACGCGGCGGGCCGATCAGCGACGACACGCGGCCCGGGACGGCGACGACACCGCGGCCGCCGAGCTCGGAGCCGAGCAGCAGGGCCTCGCGGTAGCGCTCGACCGAATACTTCCGCACCTCGGCGACGCAGCTGGCCAGGTTGAGGTCGAGGGCGGGGAAGTTGACGGAGTCGATCCGGATCCCCTCGGCGGCGAGCGTCGAAGCGAGCCGGGAGCGGTCCGCCGCCGTCAGCTCGCCGGGCCAGCAGTGCCCGGGAGCGAGGATGACGTCGAAGCCGTTCGGCCCCAGCGCGTGCAGGCGGCGCAGGGCGTCGAGCGCGGGCTCCCGCCAGGCGAATGCGAACGTGCTCGCGCCGAGCTCGCGCGTCACGCTGCGCCCGTCGCCCGCGCGACGGCGTCGGCGTCCCAGGCGCCCTCGCCGAGCCCGAGGAATGCGGCCATCGGCGTGATCTGCCCGTCCATCATGTGCACGCCCGGCTGCGTGAAGCAGCCGCGCGCGTGCGCGTCCTGCAGGAGCTTCGTCATGCGCGGGTGCACGACGACGTCCGCGACTACAGAGCCCGGCTCGACGCCGTCGAGGCCGATAGGGACGGGGTCGTCGGCCGACATTCCGAGCGGGCTTGCGTTCACCACCAGCTCGAAGCCCGCCGCTTCCGGCGCCGCAACGTACGACGTCGTGCCGGTCGCCGCGACGCGGGCCGAAACGTCGTCGGCCCTGCCCCGGTCGAGGTCGTAGACCGCCACCTCGGACGCGCCGGCCGCGGCGAGCGCGAAGGCGATGGCCGTCCCGGCGCCGCCGACGCCGACGACGAGCGCCCGCCGGCCGGCCGGGTCCTGGCCGCGCGTCCGTAGGCCGGCGACGAACCCGATGCCGTCCACGGTGTCGCCCGTCCACTCGCCGCCGTCGTCGAGGCGGATCAGGTTCACCGCGCCGACCAGCGCCGACCGCTCGGTCAGCGAGCCGACGTGCTCGAGCGAGGCCGCCTTGTGGGGGATCGTCACGATCAGCCCGAGAAAGTTGCGGAGCGCCTTCGCGCCCTCGAGGAACGCGCCGAGCCCGGCCGGGTCGACCTGCATCGGGACGCAGACGGCGTCGACGCCGTTCAGCCGGAAGAGCGCGCTCCACACCTCCGGCGAGCGGGCCTGCGCGATCGGGTCGCCGATGATCCCGAGGACGCGCGTCGAGCCGGTGGGCAGGCCGTCGATGCTCAGACCTCCCTCGCCGTCAGCGCGTACGCGAGGTCGTAGACGGCGGACGTCGTCGACGCCTCGCCGAGGGCGGGTGCGAGCGCCGCCTCGATCGAGGGCAGCGCGCGCGCGACCTCGCGGCGACCGATGCCGTCGACGAGCACGACCGCGTCGAAGACCTCCTCGCCGGGCAGCCCCCGGAGCGCCGACTCGGCCGTCGGCGTCCGGCTGACGGACGGCTCCGCGATGCCGACGTGGACGCTCGTGACCCCGTGGTGGGCGAGCGCGTCCGACGCGAGGGGCCCGCTCGCGCGCGCGAACGGCTCGCGGCGGCCGGGATCCGCGAAGTCGACGCGAATCGTCGCGAGCGCTCCGCCGGTCCCCCGTCCCTCGCTCGCGGCCGCGCGACAGGCGGAGCGGATGAAGTTCGTGAACGTCGGCTGCACCTTGTGCGTCCAGGGCGTGGGAGCGTCGAGCCGGGCGCGGTAGGCCGCCGAGCCGAGAACGTCGAGCGTCGCGGCCTCGTAGAGCGTGAAGTACCGGTGATGGTCGAGGCTCCGGTCGACGAAGCGACGTCCGGCCTCGAACCCGGGGATACCGACGCGCTCGGGCATGTGCTCCCGCGTGTGCCAGTCGTCGTACTCGAGCTCGCCGTGCTCCTCGATGTCGTGCCAGATTGCGAGGAAGGCGGATCCTCTCAGCGGCATGCCGATCTCCGTGATTGTCGACAATCGACGGATGGTTGACAATCGACCATCGCGCGCCTAGTCTAGCCGGACGCCCGTGCAGATCACCAGTGTCACCACGACTGCGGTGCGGACGTCCATGCGCGAGCCGTTGACGTGGCCGGGCGGAGTCCGTCAATCCGCCTCCGGTCTCGTCGTCGAGGTGCTCACGGACGAGGGAATCCGCGGGATCGGCGAGGCGCCCGGGCCGACACTGCCGACGATCCGCACGGTCATCGAGCAGGAGTTCACGCAGTTCCTCGTGGGGCAGGACCCGCTGCGCACCGAGTGGCTCGTCCATCGCATGGAGGAGTTCTCGCGCAACTGGAACCGCATCGCGGCGTACGCGATCTCCGGCCTCGAGATCGCGCTTCTCGATCTGAAGGGGAAGGCCCTGGGCGCTCCCGTCGTGGAGCTGCTCGGCGGCGTCTGCTCCGATCGCGTCCCGGTCGTCGGCTACCTCTTCATCGACGAGCCCGAGGCGAACGCCCGCAAGGCGAAGGCCTTCGTGGATGCCGGCTACACGGAGCTCAAGCTCAAGGTCGGCCGCGATTTCGGCCAGGATCACGACGCGATCGCGGCGATCCGCGACGCCGTCGGGCCGGACGTCAAGCTCCGGATCGACGCGAACATGATCTGGAGCGTGCCCGCCGCGATCAAGTGGATCCGCGGTCTCGAGAAGTTCGACCTCCAGTACGTCGAGCAGCCTGTCCCCGACTTCGACGTCGCGGGGCTCGCCCAGGTGCGCCGCTCGGTCGCGGTGCCGATCGCAGCCGACGAGGCGTGCACGGACGTCCGCTCCGCGCTCGAGCTCGTCAAGCAGGACGCCTGTGACGTCTTCGTCGTCTACCCGTCCGAGGCGGGTGGCCTCACGCGGGCACGCCAGATCGCCGGGATCGCCGAGGCGGCCGGCAAGTGGTGCGCGATCGGGAGCTGGGCCGAGCTCGGGCCTGCGACGATCGCGAACGCCCACCTCGCCGCCGCGACCTCGACGTTCGCGTTCGCGAGCGACACCCACTACCCGCTGCAGAGCGAAGACGTTCTCATGCAGCCCCTCGACATGTCCGACGGCCTGCTCGCCGTGCCGCGCTCGCCGGGGCTCGGCGTCGAGCTCGACCGCGTCGCGATGGACCGGCTCGCAAACAACCAGGTTCGTGAATCCGTCTTCTATGACGACATCCAAGGAGAGGCACCGAGGGTCGGTCAGATCCTCTGACGACCGAGGGAAGGAGGGATCGACGTGTCGGAGACTCCGACAGTGGACGAGAGCGGAGGCAACGGTCTGAACCGTCGC
>DASSBI010000358.1:0-6728 GCA_035698965.1 Gaiella sp.
AGTAGCGCGGCGGGAAGGAGGAAGCGACGGATGAGGACGTCGGGCACGGGTATGGACGGACGTGGCGGGATGAGTCTTCCCGCCTTCCGTGGTTCGGCGATCAGGGAAGGGTAAACGATGTGTAAGACGCCGTTCGCGGCAACCGTCCCGGCTCCTGCGCGCGGCCACGGTCATGGTAGCCTCGCCGCGTCATGGACGCGGCTCCGCGACCCGGACGCGTCGCGGAGGCCGCCCTTCTCGCGGGGGTGGGCATCGTGCTCGCCTGGGCCGTCCTCTTCGGCCACGGCTCGCGGGACGGCGCACTGGCCACCGCCGGGATCGCTGCGATCGCCTGCGCGGCGGCCGGGATCGCCCTCGGGCTGCGCGGCACGGTTCCGCTGCCGCGGCTCGACCGAGCGGGGGCGGTCACCGTCGCCGCAGCAGGCGCCCTGACGCTGTGGGCCGGCCTGTCGATCTGGTGGTCGATTGCCGGCGACCTGTCGTGGAGCTGGCTCGCCCGCGGCCTCGTCTACCTCGCGTTCCTCGCCCTCGGAGCGCTCGCGGGAGCACCCGCCGGAGGCGCCCGGCGCGTCGCGGCGCTTCTCGCGCTCGTCTTCGGCGCCGCGATCGGCTGGGCGCTGCTCGGAGTGGCGATCCCGTCGCTGTTCCCCGACGGCGATCGCATCGCGCGCCTGCGGGATCCCGTCGGCTACTGGAACGCGCTCGCGCTCCTTGCGGGCGCGGCGCTCGCGCTCGGCCTCTGGGTGGCGCGGAGCCCACGCGTCGCGGGGCGGATCGCCGGGCTCCTCCTCGTCTACGGCGCCGTCCTCGCGGTGCTGCTCACGCAGTCGCGCGCCGGCGTCGTCGGTGCGCTCGCCGTCCTCGCCCTCTGGCTCGTCCTCTCGGACGAGCGGCTCGAGGACGCGCTGCGCGCGGTCGTGGCCGGGGTGCCGGCGCTGCTCGTCGGGGGATGGGCGTTCACGCGCCCGGCTCTCGTCGAGGACGGCGCACTCCGTGCAGACCGCGTCGCCGACGGCAAGATCTTTGCCGTGCTGACGGTTGCGGGAGCGATCCTCGTCGCTCTCGCCGCCTGGCGGATCTCTGCCGGTCGACTCGTCGAGCGGCACGGAGGCGTGGTGCGCCGGGTGCTCGTGGGCCTCTGCCTGCTCGCTGTCGTCGCCGGATCCGTCGGCCTCGTCGCAAAGGTGGGGAATCCGTACACCTGGGTCGACAGTCGGTTCTCAGGGGGGGAGTGCGTTAACGAGCCCGGACGCCTCACCGATCTCTGTGCCAACAACCGGCTGCAGTGGTGGGGCGAGGCGCTCGACGTCGCACGGGCGCAGCCGGCTGGCGGCTCTGGCGCCGGCACGTTCGCGCTAGCGCGGCGCCGCTACCGCGAGACCGCCACCCCTGGGAACCCCGAGCCACACAGCGTGCCGCTCCAGTTGCTCGCCGACCTCGGTGTCGTAGGGCTCGCCCTCGGCCTGGTCGTCGTCGGGGGCGCGGTCGTGGGCATCCGGGGTGGCCTGCGGCTGCTCCCTGACGAGGACGAACGTGCGGCAGCCGCTGCGCTCGC
Source organism: Gaiella sp. (assembly GCA_035698965.1). Classification (GTDB taxonomy): domain Bacteria; phylum Actinomycetota; class Thermoleophilia; order Gaiellales; family Gaiellaceae; genus Gaiella. The sequence continues at coordinate 1,556 of DASSBI010000358.1, forward strand.
GTGCCTGCTCCTCGCCTACGGCGTCCACGCGCTCGTCGACTACGACCTTGATTTCATCGCGGTGAGCGGGCCGGTGCTGCTGGCCCTCGGAGCGCTGCTTGCGGTGGGGCGTCCGCGGGCCGCGATCCGGGTCGGCCTGCCAGGACTCGTCGCGATCGGGGCCGTCGCCGCGGGGGCGGTTCTCGCGGTCGCGCTCCCCGCGCTCGCCGACCGCCAGGTCGACCGCGCGTTCGTCGCGATCGACGCGGGCCGGCTCGAGGACGCGGTCGCCGCAGCGGATCGGGCGCGCCGTCTCAACCCTCTCTCCGTCGGACCGCTGCAGGCGCGCGCATTCGCGGCGGACGCCGCGGGCGACAAGACGGCGGCGGTCGCCTGGTACGAGAAGGCGACCGAGCTCCAGCCGGAGAACCCCGACACCTGGTACGACCTCGGGCTCTACCAGGCGATCGCAACGCACGACCAGTGCGCCGCGTACGCGGCGTTCAACCGCTCGTACACGCTCGACCCGGCGTCCAGCCGGTGGTTCCCCGGCGGGCCGTTGGACGTCGCCAAGGACGCCGTCAACCACGGCGCCTGCGAGAGGTGAGGCGGCTCAGCCGCCGAGGATGAGCACGGCCTGCGCGCCGTGGAGCTGCGCCGGCCGGACGCCGTCGAGCGGGCTCACGACCTTCACGCCGAGGTCGCGCGCGAGCCTGCGCGCCTCGCCCTGGAATCCCGGGCGGTACATGACGAGCGACGTCGCGTAGTCATGGCTCGGGGCGTTCGCGACCAGGCCGATGCGGTAGCCCCTGCCGCTCACACGTGACGCCGCCGCGGCCGCAGCGCCCTGACGACCGTTCCCGTTCAGGACGACCACGGTCACCTTGCCCCGCGGAAGCTGGGCCGGGGCTGCTTTGTCGGTCTTCGTCGCCTTCGCGGGGGCCGGCGCCGGCTTCGTCTCGTGCTTCGCGGCGACGGCCTTGGACGGCGTCGCCTTCCGTGCCGCTGCGTGCTCCGGCTTCGCCAGGAGCGCGCCGCCGAGCATCACCAGCAGCACGAGCTCGAGGGCCGCGATGCCGGCGACGACGAGGGTCGCCGTGCGCCAGGGGCGAACGGCGAGGTCGGCGTGATCGAGGCGAAGCGGATGGTCCACGACGCGGACGGATTCGCCCACGCGCGCGCGACTCCTTCCCGCCGTCAGCCGAGCGTGTCGTCCCGCAGGACGGCGTGCACGCCGACCGCGAGGTTCACGATCTGCGTCACGCGGAGATCGACCGCGACCGAGGCGAGCACGAGCGCCTCGTCCCGGGGGATGCCGCGCTCCCGCTCCATCAGGTCGAGCATGCCGTCGAGGGCGATCCGCGCGGCGTGCCCGAGATCCTCGTCGAAGCCGAACGTGAGCCACGCGTCGGCTGTGCGCGCGATCGGCCACGAGAGCTCGAGGTCGTCGCGGACGCCGAACGTCAGCCGGCCCTCGACCGGGCACTCGATCGCCCAGCCGCTCACCTCGCCGTCGCCTTGCGCGCCGTGGCCGTCGCCGGCCGAGAGCAGCGCGCCGTCGACGGAGATCGGCAGGAAGAGCGTCGTGCCCGCGACGAGCTCCTTGCAGTCGATGTTCCCGCCGGCCGGTCGCGGCGGCCTGGTCGAATGGATGCCAGGCTCGGCTGGCGGCATCCCGAGCACGCCGAGAAACGGGGCAAGGCGCACCGTCCTGCCTCCCGTGTGCCCGAGACCGTCGCGCAGCTCCCATTGCACGCGGCGGCCCGCATCGTCGAAGGTCTCGCCCCAGGCGCCGGGCGTGAGCTCGTCGATCCGCACAGTGAGCGTCTGTCCGGCTCGCGCGCCGCGCACCGCGATCGGGCCGAGGAGCGCGTGGCCCGTGTCGACGGCGGGGTCGGGCCGTTCGATCTCCTCGTCGGGGCCGAGCCGCCACGCCGAGTTGGGGAGCGAGAAGCGGACGGAGTCGCCCGGATCGACGGTGAGAACCGGCGACAGATCGCGGGAGAAGGCGCCGTGGAGCCTCGTCGAGCCGAGCGGCAGGTCGTGGATCACGGAGCCGCCGCGGTCGCGGCGATGCCCTCGGCCAGCGCCACGGTGGCCGTGAAGCCGAGCTCGGCGCTCGTCTTCGTCGTGTCGAGGACGCTCCGCAGCGCGTCGCCGGCGCGCGCCGGGCCGTACGACGGCGGAGCGTCCACGCCGACTGCGCGCTCACACAGTGTGTGCAGATCGGCAACGGTCGTCTCGACGCCCGTGCCGACGTTGAAGACGCCACCGTCGTGCTCGGCCGCGAGCAGCAAGGCGCGCACGACGTCGTCGACGTGGACGAAGTCGCGGGTGATCGTCCCGTCGCCGAAGATCGTCGTCGGCTCGCCGGAGGCGAGACGCTCGAGGAAGATCGCGACCACGCCGCCCTCGAGCGTCGCCGACTGCCGCGGCCCGTAGACGTTCGCGAAGCGGAGCGCGACGTGGTGTGTGTCGAAGATCCGATTCCAGCCGTCGAGGTACACCTCGGCCGAACGCTTCGCCAGGCCGTACGCGGAGACCGGCAGCAGCGCCGAGTCCTCGCGCGCGGGCTCCTCGACGGAGCCGTAGATCGCACCGCCCGTCGACGAGAAGACGAGATGCGCGCCCGCGGCGCGGGCCGCCTCGAGGGCGTTCACCGTCCCGACGACGTTCACCTCGGCGTCGAACGACGGCCGCTCCATCGACGTGCCGACGTCGGCCTGCGCGGCGAGGTGGAAGACGACGTCGGCGCGGCTCTCGAACGGCTCGCGGACGTCGTGGGGACGAAACTGCGCGGCCGGGTTGACGTAGTCGCGGCGACCCGTGCTGAGGTCGTCGAGCACGACGACCTCGTCGCCCCTCGCGACGAGCGCGTCGACGAGATGTGACCCGATGAAACCGGCCCCGCCGGTGACGAGCGCGCGCATCGGTGGAGACTACTAACGTCCGGGCGGATGTTCGTCAGCTTCGAAGGCCTCGACGGTTGCGGCAAGACGACGCAGGCCCGGCTGCTCGCCGGCGCGCTCGAGGAGACCGGAGTCGAAGTCGTGCTCACGCGCGAGCCGGGTGGCACACCGCTCGGGGAGCAGATCCGCGATCTCGTCCTCCACGGCGACCACGTCGCCCCGTGGGCGGAGGCGGCCCTCTACGCCGCAGCGCGCGCGCAGCACGTCGAGGAGCTGATCCGACCGGCGCTCGCCCGCGGTGCCACGGTCGTCTGCGACCGCTACGTCGACTCGTCGGTCGCCTACCAGGGTGCCGGCCGCGAGCTCGGGGTGGAGGAGGTGCTAGCGCTGAACCTGACCGCCGTCGCCGGCCTCCTTCCCGACCTCACCTTCCTCGTGGAGATCGACATCGACACCGCGCTCGCCCGCGTCGGCGACAAGGGCGACCGCATCGAGCGTGCCGAGGCGGAGTTCTGGCCGCGCGTCGCCGACGCGTACCGGGTGCTCGCGGCACGCTTCCCGGAGCGGTATGTCGTGGTCGACGGACGCCGAGGCATCGCCGAGGTCGCTGCGGAGATCCGTGACCACGTTCGCTGACATCCCCGAGCAGGCCGAGGCGAAGCGGCTGCTCGAAGCCGCGCTCACCGAGGGGTCGGCGCACGCCTATCTCTTCCACGGGCCCGCGGGGGTCGGGAAGCGGCAGGCGGCGCGGGCGTTCGCCGGCGCGCTCCTCGACGACCCCCGGCGCGTGGACGGAAGAATCCACCCCGACCTGCACGTCACCGAAGCCCTCGGCGCGATGATCCGGATCGACGAGATCCGCGCGCTCCATCACGACCTGCATCTGCGCCCGTTCGAGGCCGACCGGCGCGTGTACCTGATCCTCGACGCCGACCGGATGAACGACGACGCGGCCGCGGCTCTCCTGAAGGACCTCGAGGAGCCGCCGGCCTACGCGACGATCGTCCTCGTCGCGGACGAGCTCGGCAAGCTGCCCGACACGATCCGCTCCCGCTGCCAGCTCGTCCCCTTCCGGCGGCTGTCGCGCGCCGCCGTCGAGGAGTGGGTCGCAGCCCGGGCCCCCGATCTCGAGGGTTCGGATGTCGCCGTGGTCGCCAGGATGGCTGGGGGCCGGCTCGACCGTGCGGCGCGCCAACTGGACGACGACGCGCGCGCCCGCCGCGACGCACTGCTCGACGCTGCACGCGGCGTCTACGCGGACGAGCGCTTCGATCCCGCGGCAGCCGCCGCCGTGATCCTCGACGGCGCCCGCTCGCTCGGCACGGACGCCCGTCGCCGCGAGCAGGAGCTCGTCGACAGGCTCGAGCTTCCCGCGCGGGACGCGGAGCAGCGGGTCCGGCGTGCCGAGTTCGGTGCCGAGAAGGCTGAGGTCCTAGCGACGCTCGACGACCTCGCGGCGTGGTACCGCGACCTCGTCGTCGCGGCGAGCGGCGCGGAGGAGACCGTCGCCCACGCCGACCGGCTGGCCGTGCTGCGCGACGACGCCGCGGGTCCCGCGGGGCAGGGCGCCGAGGAGGCTGCCGCCGTCGTCCGCCAGGGATGGCGGGAGATGGAGGAGCTCAACCTGAACCTGCCGCTCTTCCTCGAGGCGCTCTTCGTCCGGCTGCGGCTGGTGTTCTCGTGACTTGAGTCAAGCTCCCCGGTTCGGGGGATGAGGCGGATGCGCTCTCTCGACCGACGAGAGAGATGCGGCACGGACGTCGTGCCCTGCGGAAGGAGACCACGTGAAGAAACTCATCCTCGCGACCGCCTGCGTCTGCGCGCTCGCCGTCCCGGCGGTCGGCGTCGCTGGCAACTCGGGCGACGGCAGCGAGTACGGCACGCAGCCGGGCTTCGCCGTCGCCAACGCCAACACGCCCTGTGCGGGCCACGGCGCATTCGGCTACCTCGGCAAGGACAACAACCTCGCCGGCGGTGCGGACGGCACGCAGACCGGCCTCAACAACTCGGCCCTCTGCGGAAACCGGCAGGGCAACCTGCCGTAGGGCCCCCACGAGCGTGCGACGTGGCTCCGGCGCTTGGTGCCTGCCGGAGCCACGTCGCCGCACACCTGAACCGCGACTACGAGCGGCTAGAATCCCCGGCCCGCCGACGTAGCTCAGCTGGTAGAGCACTTCACTCGTAATGAAGGGGTCCCCGGTTCGAGTCCGGGCGTCGGCTTCCTCGATTTGCAGGGATTTCCTGGCGGAGCGGCTTGGGCGATCCATCGCTACGGAGGCGGAAGG
>DASSBI010000359.1:0-13035 GCA_035698965.1 Gaiella sp.
CAAGATCGACCGCATCCGCGCGACCACGCTCCCGAGCGACTGGATCATGTACCCGCTTCTCCTCGTCACGATCCTGCTCGGGATGCTCTGCACGTTCGTCGGCGGGATCGTCGACGACTACGACTATCGCGAGACCGTCTCGCCGTGGTTCCGGAGCATCTTCACGCTGCAGCCGAAGAGCGACCTGATGGTCGACGCCCCCTTCCTCTTCCAGGCGCACGTCACGATCGCCTGGCTCCTGTACGCCGTGTGGCCGTTCACGCGTCTCGTCCACGTGTGGAGCGTCCCGGTCGGGTACCTCGCGCGCTCGCCGATCGTGTACCGCGCGAAGCGCGGCGCCACCCGCACCGCGCTTCGCTGAGGCCGCCGCTGGAGCAGCGCCCGGGAGCCTCGTAGTCTTCGGCTGTGCGCACGTGCCCTGCCTGCGGTCGGGAGAACTCCGACGGCGCCCGCTTCTGCAGCGACTGCGGCGCGCGGCTCGACGGAGCGGTCGCACGCGAGGTGCGCAAGACCGTCACGGTGCTCTTCGCGGACGTGACCGGCTCGACCGCTCTGGGCGAGCGCCTCGACCCGGAGTCGTTCCGCCGCGTGATGGCGCGCTACTTCGACGCCGCGAGAGCATGCCTCGAGCGGCACGGCGGCACGGTGGAGAAGTTCATCGGCGACGCGGTGATGGCCGCCTTCGGCGTTCCGGTCGTCCACGAGGACGACGCCCTGCGCGCGCTTCGTGCCGCCGTCGACCTTCGCGACGCGCTCGAGACGCTGAACGCGGAGCTCGAGCGCTCATACGGCGTCACGCTCCAGTTGCGCACAGGCGTCAACACCGGCGAGGTCGTCACGGGTACGCAGGAGCGACTCGTCACGGGCGACGCCGTCAACGTCGCGGCGCGGCTCGAACAGGCCGCCGAGCCCGGCGAGATCCTGATCGGCGAGCAGACACATCGTCTCGCGCACGGGGCCATCGAGGTGGAGAAGACCGGGCCTCTCGTCCTCAAGGGGAAGTCCGATCCGCTCTCTGCGTATCGGCTGCTCGGGATCGTCGAGGGAGCACCCCTCCTTGCGCGGCATCTCGACGCCCCTCTCGTTGGACGGCACAAGGAGCTCGCACGCGTGCGGTCGGCGTTCGACGAGGCGGTGTCCACGCGTCGCTGCCGCATGCTCACTGTCCTCGGGCCGCCCGGGATCGGCAAGTCGCGGCTCGCCCGTGAGCTCACCGCGGTGGTCGACGGGGAAGCCGCGGTCCTGACCGGACGGTGCCTGCCGTACGGCGAGGGCATCACCTACTGGCCGATGGTCGAGATCTTTCGTGAGGCCGGCGCCGAGGACGAGCTCGAGGCGGCGCTCTCGGCGGGGGCGCCGGACGAGATCTTCTGGTCTGTGCGCAAGTCGCTCGAGCGACGCGCCCGGGAGCGACCGCTCGCGCTCGTGGTCGAGGACATCCACTGGGCGGAGCCGACGCTGCTGGATCTCGCCGAGCACCTCGGCGACTGGACGCGCGACGCCCCGGTGCTCCTGCTCTGCCTCGCTCGACCCGAGCTGCTCGAGGACCGCCCCGCCTGGCGCGGCGAGTCGATGACGCTCGAGCCGCTGTCGGAGTGCGAGTCGGAGGAGCTGATCGAGAACCTGCTGGGCGACGCCGCCCTCGACGACGGCGCCCGCACGCGAATCCGGGAGACCGCGGACGGGAATCCGCTGTTCGTCGAGCAGCTGCTCGCCATGCTCGCTGACGGCGGCGACCCGGGTCACGTGCCGCCGACGCTCCACGCGCTTCTCGAGGCACGGCTCGACGCGCTGCCCGAGGGCGAGCGTCATGTGCTCGAGTGCGCGTCGGTCATCGGGCAGGATTTCGAGTGGCAGGCGCTCGCCGAGCTGTCTCCCGACCGGCGCCGCCCGCCCGGTACCCGGCTCGCGGCGCTCGTGCGGAACGAGCTGATCCGCCCTCACGACCTGATCGAGGACACCTTCAGCTTCCGGCACGCGCTGATCCGCGACGCCGCGTACGGCCGGCTTCCGAAGGAGCTGCGCTCCGAGCTCCACGAGCGCTTCGCCCGCTGGCTGGACGGAAGGGGCGTCGAATTCGAGGAGATCGTCGGGTACCACCTCGAGCAGGCGTATCGCTGGGTCGCCGAGCTCGGCCCGCCCGACGAGCGGGCACTCGGTCTCGCCGAGCGGGCCGCGGAGCACCTTGCCTCGTGTGGCCGCCGCGCGCGTGCCCGGGGTGACGGCCCTGCGGCGGCGAACCTCTTCGAGCGTGCCGCGGCCCTGATTCCCGCCGGCGATCCCCGGCGACTCGCGCTGCTGCCTTCCCTCGGTCGGGCGCTACGCGAATCCGGCCGGATGGAGCGCGCGAAGTCCGTCCTCTCCGAGGCGGTCGAGCGCGCGCGGTGGGCGGGGGACGAACGGCTCGCCGCCGATGCGTCGCTCGCTCTCGTCGACCTCCGTTTTCACGGGTCGGAGGCGACGCGACAGGATGTCCTCGTCGAGGTGGAGAGCGCGACGCGTGTGTTCGGTCGCAATGGAGACGACGCTGGGCTCGCCCGCGCGCTCGCTCTCAGGGGACAGGTTCGCTTCTGGGGCGGCGAGCTGGCCACCGCGCTGGAGGATCTGGAGCAGGCGGCGCGACACGCACGCGTGGCGGGCGATCGCCACCTGGAGGCCGAATCCTTGCAGTACATCCTCGCCGTGATCGTCTGGGGCCCGATACCGGTGACCGAGGCACTCGCGCGGGTGGCGGACGTCGAGTCGCGCGTGGAGGGCAACCGCAGGCTCGATGTCGCGGCGCTGAACGGTCGTGCCCGGCTCGAGGCGATGCAGGGACGGTTCGACGCGGCTCGTGCTGCCGTTGCGCGGGCGGCCGAGCAGGCGGAAGGCGGACGCGAGGTCGAGAGGTACTCGCACGTCGCCAACGCGGCCGGCGCCATCGAGTTGCTCGCCGGTGACGCCCTCGCCGCCGAGCGGGAGCTGCGCGCCGCCTGCGAGCGCCTCGAGGAGATGGGTGAGCTGGGCTACCTGTCGAGCGCGGTGCCGCCGCTGCTGGAGGCCCTCTACCGGCAGGGCCGCGACGACGAGGCGCTGCTCCTGTCCGAGCGCTGGCGGCCAGACCGGCTCACCGCGCCGGAGGACGTCGACGCGCAGGTCGGCTGGCGAGCGGTTCGCGCCAAGCTGCTCGCGCGGCGGGGCGACCTGGCGGACGCCGAGGCGCTCGCCCGCGAGGCGTCCGCGCTCGCCGCGCGGACGGAGGACATCGAGCTCCGTGCAAAGGCGCTCGGCGATCTCGCCGAGGTACTGGGCCTGGCCGGCCGAGTGGGGGAGTCGACGGCCGCGCTGACAGAGGCCCTCCGCCTGCACGAACGGAAGGGCAACGTCCCGGCAGCGGCGGCGCTCCAGACCCGGCTGGCGGCGCTCTCCGTCGAGGATTGACCCGCTCTACGGCACGATGTTGTGATTCAGGTGGAAGACGTTGTCGGGGTCGAAACGGCGCTTGACCTCGACGAGCCGAGCGTAGTTCGGCCCGTAGGCCGACGTGATCGCGTCGTCTTGGTCGTCCCCCAGGTAGTTGAGCCACCGGCCGCCGCTGAAGTGCTCCGAGAGAGCCGCGAACGTGTCCTTCGTCCATGCGATGTTGGCCTCGGTGTGCGCCGGGTCGAGCCACTCGGACGGAAGCAGCAGGTTCCAGCCCTCGTCGCGGTGCGGAACCGCCGTCTCCGTGGGGTCGATCCGAGTGACGGCGCCGTGGAAGTGCTCGAGCAAGATCGCCGTCATCGGCGAAGGCACCGACTGGAAACGCTCGACGATCGCGTCGATCAGCGGATCGGGCAGCCCCGTCGTGAAGCTCGAGAGCCAGTAGTTGAGCGCGCCCTTGGGATAGGCCGCGTCGAGCAGCGTGTTCATCACGGGGTACGGCATCGGGCCGACCTCGACCATGAGCGGCGAGCCCCAGCTCTCGAACGGCGCGAGGTCGAGCTCCGCCTGATCGGGGTCGCCGGTGTGGAAGACCACCATCGCCGCGAGCTTCATGCCCGACCCGTCCGGCGCGTGAACGACCGCGGCGAAGACCGTGAGGTCGTCGGAGCAGCCTGCGACCGCGTCGCGGTAGAAGCGCAGCATGTCGGCCGCCGCGTCGATCGGGTGCGCGATCAGCCCACCGGTGACCATCGAGTGGGGGTGCAGGCGGTACACGAGCGAGGCGGCCACGCCGAAGTTGCCGCCACCTCCGCGGAGCGCCCACATCAGGTCCGGATGACTCGCGTCGTCAACGTTCAGGATCTCTCCGTCGGCGGTGACGAGCTCGACGCCGAGCAGGTTGTCGCAGCCGAGGCCGTGTTTCGCCATCAGCCAGCCCAGACCCCCGCCGAGCGTGTAGCCGGCGATGCCCGTCGACGAGATCGCGCCTCCCGTCACGGCGAGCCCGTGGGCGTGCGCCTCGCGATTGAGCTCGGCCCAGAGGACGCCGCCCTGCGCTCTTGCCGTCCGCGCGGCGGGATCGACGTGGATCCCCCGCATCGGCGAGAGGTCGATCATCAGGCCGCCCTCGGCGACCGCGCGTCCAGCGACGTTGTGACCGCCCCCGCGGACCGAGATCTCGAGCCCGTTCGACCGGGCGAGCTTTATCGCCTCGGCGATGTCGGCCGCGCCGGCGCATCGCACGATCACGGCCGGCCGACGGTCGATCAGGCCGTTCTGGATGCGACGCGCCTCCTCGTAGCCGTCGTCGTGGGAAAGCAGCACGCTTCCGGAAACGGAGCCGGCGAACGCTTCCAGCACCTCGCCGTCGATCGTCGACATTGCCATCTGGACCTCCCTGTCGCTGTCTCGACCCCTGGGCCAGTATCCCACTGGCCGACCGGCTCGAGCGACGAGGGCGTTGTCGTTCCGAGAGGAAGCCGTGAAGCGGGCGCGATGTCGGTGTGGTATGCACGGGAGCCGTGGAGGGCAGTAACCGATGGGGTTTGAGGCGCGCGTGATCGCGGAGGGCACGGTCGCCGCGATCACGGGGGCGGGCTCCGGGATCGGCCGCGGAATCGCGACTGCGCTCGCCGCCGCGGGAGCGCGGGTCGTGGCCAACGACCTGGACGCGAGCGGGCTCGACGAGACACTCGCGCTCGTGCGGGCCGCGGGCTCCGAGGGCGTCGCCTCCGTCGGGGACGTGCGCCGGCGCGGAGACGTCCAGCGCATGGTCGACGACGCTGTCTCCGCGTTCGGCAGCCTCGACGTCCTCGTCGCGAACGCGGCGGTCGGCATCTACGCCGACCTCGCCGACATGACCGAGGAGGATCTCGACCGTGTCCTCGACGTCAACCTGAAGGGCGCGCTCCTGTCCGCCCAGGTCGCGATCCCGGCGCTCAGGGCGCGGGGAGCCGGGAGCATCGTCTTCGTCACCTCGGTGCAGGCGTACGCGACGCTTCGTGGCTGTGCGGCATACGGCGCGGCGAAGGCGGGGCTTGTCGCGGCGACGCGGGCGCTCGCGGTGGAGCTCGGGGCGGACGGGATCCGCGTGAACGCCGTCGCGCCCGGCACGATCGACACTCCCATGCTGGCGCGTGACCTTGACGGGATGAACACGGCGGACGCGGAGGGCTTCCTCGACCGGGTGCGGGGCGCGAACGCCCTCGGGCGGATCGGCACCGTCTCGGAGATCGGTGACGTGGTCGTCTTCCTCGTGTCGGACGCGGCCCGCTACGTCACCGGCGCGACGATCGTCGCCGACGGTGGCTTTCTCGCCGTCAAGGGCTTCTGATGCTGCGGCTCGCGGAGATCCTGCTCGAGCCGCGGAACGACCCGACCTGGGCGCAGCTCCGCCAGATCGGCGTCGAGGAGGCCGTCGGGGTCCTCCCGCGCGCGGCCACGGACTGGCGTGGTCATGCGTCGGAGGCGCCGTGGGCCTACGGGCCGCTCGCGCTCCTCCGGCAAGAGGTCGAGGATGCCGGTCTGCGGCTCACCGCCATCGAGGACAATCCGCCCATGGACCGGCTCCGTCTCGGTCTTCCGGGTCGCGAGGAGGAGCTCGAGCACGTGCTGGAGCTGATCCGCGTGATGGGTCGGCTCGGGATCGGCGTGTGGTGTTACAACTGGATGGCCGTCGTCCCGTGGTCCCGGACGTCCTCCTCGACTCCCGCGCGGGGCGGCGCCGCCGCCACGGCGTTCGATCTCTCCGTGTGGGCCGACGCGCCCGACGCGCCCGAGGCGCCGGTCGAGGAGGAGCGGCTCTGGTCGAGCCTCGCGTGGTTCCTCGAGCGCGCCGTTTCTGCGGCCGAGGAGGCCGGCGTGCGCCTTGCCCTCCATCCGGACGACCCGCCGCTCTCGCGGCTTCGCGGGATCGGCCGGATCGTTCGCTCCCTGGAGGCCTACGACCGCGTCTTCGAGCTGGAGCCGAGCCCGGCGAACGGAATGACGATGTGCCAGGGGAACGTCGCGTTGATGACCGACGACCTCCCCGCCGCGATCCGCCGCTTCGGGTCGCAGGGTCGGATCCACTTCGTCCACTTCCGGGACGTGCGCGGCACGCCCGAGCGGTTCGTCGAGACGTTCGTCGACGATGGGCCGACCGACATGGCCGCGTGCATCCGCGCCTACCGCGAGAGCGGGGTGGACGCGCCGCTTCGCACCGATCACTCGCCGGCGCTCACCGGTGACGCCTGGACGGTGCCCGGCTACCCGACGCTTGCGCGGCTCCATGCCGTCGGGTATGTCCAGGGCCTTCTCGCGGCGACCGACGGGGGCTGATCAGAAGGCCCTTGCGTCCGCGCCCGGCTCGATCCGGCCGTCGCGGACGAGGTCGATGCCTTCGCGCCTGTGTGCTATGTTCAGCACATGCGTGTGCACATTACGCTCGACGACGCACTCGTCCGCGAGCTCGACCGCCGTGTCGGGCCTCGTCGCCGGTCGGCGTTCGTCGCCTCGGCCGTCGAGCGCGCACTCGACGACGAACGGCGCTGGGAGCTGGTCTGGTCGGCGCTCGGGAAGATCAGCGACGAGGGGCACGAGTGGGACGACGACCCGGCGGCCTGGGTCGCTTTCGAGCGGCGGAGCGATACCACGCGGGTCGGGTAAGCGCTGGACGTGGGTGCCGTGCTGCTCGATACGACGGTGTTGATCGACGCGCTCCGGGGTCGGCCCGGGACGACGGAGCGTCTCGCTCGACTCCGCCTGGACGGCGATCTCCCGTTCGCGTGCGCGGTCAACGTCGAGGAGGTGTTCCGGGGGCTCCGACCGTCGGAGGCGGTGGTCGCGAGCGCTCTGTTTCTCGGCCTCAGGCTTGCGCCGCTGCGGCGGGAAGAAGGCGAGCGAGCGGGCACGTGGCGCCGCGACTTCGCGGAGCGCGGAGTGACGCTCGCCCAGGCGGACTGCCTCGTCGCGGCGGCGGCCGTCGGGATCTCGGCGCGGCTCGCCACCGGCAACGTCCGCCACTTCCCGATGCCGGACCTCGCGGTCGAGGAGTGGCCGTCCGGAGCGTGAGACCCCGTCGTTCGCTCAGCAGCAGGTGAACGCGCCGGGCGGCGCCGGGCCTTCCTCCGGCTCGGGCAGCTCCGTGGCCGCGAGCGCTGCGCCGTGAAGCAGGTCACGCTCGCTCACCTCGATCGTCGTCAGGCCGTAGTGGGCGAGCGCGACGCAGAGGACGACGAGCCCCGCGACGATCACCGGCGCGCGCTCTGGACGCAGTCCCGCGACCTGCTCGCGTTCCGCGAGCGGGAGCGAGGCGACGCGCTCGAGCGCCCGGCGGGCGGCCTCCGCCGAGAGTCGATGCCTGTGCGTCGACGCCTCCGCGCCGATCGAGACGGTCGCGGCGGTCACGACCGTGCCCGCGACGCCGATAGCGCCCGAGGGGCGTAGCGGCGGCAGGAGCGAGCTGACGTGCTTGGCGCAGGCGGCGAGCTCGCCGTCGGTCGGAGGGTCCGAGTGGAGAAACCGCTCTGTCAGCCGGACGCTGCCTGCATCGGTGCTGTTCGCCCACGAGAGACGGTTGCCGTCCGTGAGGACGAGCTCCGTCGAGCCGCCGCCGATGTCCACGACGAGCGTGCCCGCTGCGACGGGGCGGTCGCTCGCGACGCCTCTCAGCATCATCTCTGCCTCCTCGCCACCGTCGAGGAGCCTCGTGGTGAAGCCGTAGCTCCATTCGACCTCCCCGAGGAACGCCTCGCCGTTGTCTGCATCCCGTACGGCGCTCGTGCCGACTGCGAGCACACGCTCGGCACCCAGCCGCTCGGCTTCGCGGCGATAGTCGACGAGGACGTTCCGCACGCGCGCGACGGCCGTCGGGAGGAGGATTCGCCGCCGGTCGACCGACTCGCCGAGCCGCGTGATCTCCTCATGTCGCACGACCTCCTCGAGCTCGCCGCCTTCGACGTCGGCGACGAGCAGGCGAGTCGTGTTCGTGCCGAGGTCGACGGCGGCGACGCGCACGCTCTCACCCTACTCGGGCGCAAGCGGGATCCTCGTGAACGCGCTGGTGGTCAGACGCCGGGCAGGAACCAGAGCAGCCGGCGCATCGTGTAGCGCGCCTCGCGGATCGCCTGCAGCTGCACGTCGAGCCGCGCGCGCGACGTCGCCAGGCGTTCGGCTGCCTCGCCGAGTCGCACCCCGGAGGCGTCGGAGCGATCCAGCTGCTCCTGGATCTGCGCGGACACGTCGGCGATGCGCGTCGACTCGGCCGAGAAGACGCGCCCTGTGCGCTTCACCTGGCGCCACATCGAGAGGCCGCGCAGCACCGCATACGCGATCCCGCCGAGGAGGCCGACGAGGAGCACGGCCAGCGCGATCCAGAAGCCGGTCACAGGGTGCTACGATAGTGGTCGCGACGCGGGGTGGAGCAGTCAGGTAGCTCGCCGGGCTCATAACCCGGAGGTCGCAGGTTCAAATCCTGCCCCCGCTATGTCACGTTTGTGCCACCGCCGACGAGGCGGTGGCGCTGTTTCTGACGGCGTGTCGGGGGCGAGCCTGGCGGCGAGCTGGAGCGTCCGTTCGTGCTCGTCGTAGGCGACGTCGACGTCGTCGAGGAGCTGGGCAAGTTCTGGCGGCCCGTGCTCGGCGAGGGCGTCGCTCAGGTCAGGAACCGAGGCGAGGATCGCCGCCGATCGAAATCCGTGGCCCGATCCGCCACTCCGAGGGCGGCCTGTGGGCGGCGACGATAGACCGATCGACGTAGGCGCGGCTCATTCAGCTCCGCCCAGGGCGTGGTGTGTCATCGCTCGAGTGCGGAAAGCCGCTCGTGCCATCAACGTTGCTCTTCCCCGCAGCGTGAGGTCGACTTGCAGGGATCTCCGCAGCGGCGGCGTGCGACGATCGTCGATGCCCGGGTCATGAGAAACCGGTAACCCACACATCGATGCTCCGGTTCCTCGGCGACCTGGCGATCCGCATGCCGCGACGCGTGCTCGCGGGGGCGGTCGCGTTCGCGATCGTCGCCGCGGCGATCGGGCTCCAGGCACCCGGGCTGCTCGGCCGCGGCTCCAACGACTTCGTGGCGGGGGAAAGCGAGAGCATCCGCGCGGAGCGCGCGGTCGAGGCCGCGTCCGGGCTCTCCGCCGTGCCGCAGGTGCTCGCTCTCGTGCGCCGGCCGACCGACGAGCGGCTGGCGGCCGTAACCGCGGCGATCCGCTCCGAGCCGGCCTTCCCGGTGGTGGCGGCCCCGCTTCGCTCGCGTGACGGCTCCGCGGCGCTCCTCACCGCGTACGCGAGGGCCGACGTGCCGCAGCGGGTCTGGCGCGACGCGGCGCAGCGCGTCGACCAGCGTCTCGGGGCGATCCAAGGCGTCGCGATGGGCGGCACGGCGCTCGCGACCACCCAGGTGAATAGCCAGATACAGGACGACCTCGCGTTCGCCGAGCGGGTCGCGTTCCCGCTGCTCTTCCTCCTGACGCTGTGGGTGTTCCGAAGCCTCGTCGCTGCGCTGCTGCCGATCGTGTGCGGGGCGCTCACGATCCTCGGCGGGCTGCTCCTGCTGCGCCTGCTCGACCTGGCGATGCCCGTCTCGTCGTACGCGCTCAACATCGTCACGGGCATCGGTCTCGGCCTCGGGATCGACTACAGCCTGCTCCTCGTCTCGCGCTACCGCGAGGAGCTCGCGCGCCATGGCCCTGGCCCCGAAGCCGTGCGGCGGACGATGGCGACGGCGGGCCGCACGGTGGCGTTCAGCTCGGTCACCGTCGCCGCTGCGGTCGCGACGCTCGCGATCTTCCCGCTCGGCTACCTGCGCTCGATGGGGATCGCCGGCGGAGCGGTCGCGCCGCTCGCGGGGCTGATCTCCCTGACCGTCCTGCCGGCGCTCTTCGTGCTGCTCGGCGAGCGGGTGAACGCGCTCTCCCCGCGCCGCTGGCGCCGCGCTGCGGAGCGGGCGGCGAGCGGCGAACGCGGAGGCTGGTACCGGCTCGCGCAGGCGCTGATGCGGCGGCCGGTTCCCGTCGCCGTCGCGGCCACGGCTCTCCTCGTCTGTCTCTCACTGCCGTTCCTCGGCATCCGCTTCACCGGTATCGACGCCTCCGTCCTGCCCCCGCAGCTCTCGTCGCGGGTGGTCGACACCGCGCTTCGGCGCGAGTTCGCGCCGACAGCCTTGTCGCCCGTTTTCGCCGTCGTCCGCGGCTCCGAGAACGGTGCCCACGCATACGCCACCGCCGTGGAGGCGCCCGTGGTGCAACCGCCGCGCCGGCTCGGCGAAGATGTGTGGCTGGTCACGGCCTCGTCGGGCAAGCCGTTCCTCCATGCGGAGTCCCAGCAGCTCGTACGTCAGATGCGCTCCCTCCCGGGCGACGCGCTCGTCGGCGGCTCGACGGCGCAGTTCCTCGACCAGAAGGCCTCGCTCGCCTCGCTCCTGCCGGTCGCCGCGGTGCTCCTCGCCGTCGTCACGTTCGTCCTGCTCTGGCTCGCGACGCGCTCCCTCGTCCTGCCGCTGAAGACGCTCGTGATGAACGTGCTGACGCTGTCGGCGACGATGGGCATTCTCGTGTTCGTCTTCCAGGACGGCCGCCTCGAAGGGCTGCTCCACTACCGGAGCCAGGGCGCGATCGAGCTGACCCAGCCGGTCGTGCTCTTCGCGATCGCGTTCGGCCTCGTGACGGACTACGGCGTCTTCCTGCTGACGCGGATCAGGGAGGCGTGGGACGGAGGCGCGCCGAACCGGGAGGCGGTCGCCGTCGGGCTCGAGCGCACGGGTCGCATCATCACCGCCGCGGCTCTGCTGTTCTGCGTCGCGATCGGCGCGTTCGCGACCTCCCAGATCGTCGTCGTCAAGGAGATCGGCGTCGGCGTGGCGCTCGCGGTGCTGATCGACGCGACGATCGTGCGCGCCCTGCTCGTCCCGTCGCTGATGGCGATCCTCGGCCGCTGGAACTGGTGGCCGTCGTCGCGACGCGCAGAAGGACGCTAGCGGCGCTGAGCGCGCCGTAGTGCGTCCAGCCTCCGGCGGTCGCGTTTCGTGGGCCGGGCGCCGAGGTCGGCGCCAAGCGGCCGCGCAAGGCGGCGCGCCGCCGCATGCTGCTCGCGGCGTGCGATCGACTCCGGCGTCTCCTCGTAGAGCGTTGCCGCCACCGACGCAGGTCCTCGCTTGTCGGCCACTTCGCGGACAACGACCTCGCGGCGGAGGTCGCCGATCGTCACCTCGAGCCGGTCGCCGACGCGAACGTCCTTCGACGGCTTGACGCGGACGCCGTTGACGTGCGCCTTGCCGCCGAGCACCGCGTCGGTCGCTGCCCCGCGCGTCTTGAAGAAGCGGGCCGCCCAGAGCCATCGATCGATCCGCACCGCGTCCACGCCGCCATGATTGCAGGGCCTGCCGCGACAGACGTTGACGAAGGAGGTCGGCCTCGGCGGCGCGACGCTGCCGAACGGCGGCGGCCTGCTGTAGCTGACCCTGCTCACTCGTAGCGGAGCGCTTCAGCGGGGGCGACGCGCGACGCCCGGATCGCCGGCGCGAGCGTCGCCAGCAATGCCACGGCGTACACCGCAAGGAAGATCAGGGCCAGGTCGCCCCACGGAACGACCATGTGCAGGTCCGCCCAGCTCGGGCTCTTTCTGGAGTCCTGGATGATGTTCCAGCCGAGTAGGAGTCCGAGCGCCGTCCCGACGACGATCGACGTGAGCGCGACGAACGACGACTCGAGCAGGAACACCGTCTGGATCATCGTGCGTCGGTATCCGATCGCCCGCATCACGCCGATCTGCTGGCGTCGCTCGACGACAGCCCGTGCGCTGATGACGCCGAGCGCGGCTACCCCGACGACGAGCCCCAGCGCCATGAATCCCTGGATCAGGCGGTTGAACGTCCTGTTCGCGGCCATGGAATCGTTGACGACCTTCTGGATCGACTCGGCCTCGAGTCCGTTCGAGAGGAATGCCCCTTCGAGCCTGTCCGCCGCTGCGCCGGCCTCGACCCCGGGGGCGACCTCGACGTAGTAGATCGTGGGATCCGTGCGTCCCGGGAACGCCGCGGCGAGCGTCGACTGCGAGGCCGAGATGCCGCTCATCTCGAACGGCGCCGAGTCGGAGAGGACTCCGATGATCAGGAGCTTCGTCTTCTCGCCCGACTGCTTGTCGCGCACCTCCACCGGGACCGGGTCGAACGGCTTCCCCTCGTCGGCGTAGAAGCCGGTGACCTCGAAGTCCGACGGCATCACGTTGAAGCCGAACTGATCGCGGCGCTGCACGACAAGGCTGTCCACGACCGCGAGCCCCACGTGCTCCTGCAGGGCCATCCACACATCGCGCGAGTCCTTGTAGCCGCGCGCGATCGCGCCGAGCTGGAAGTCTGTATGCGAGAGGAACGCGCTGTCCAGCCCACGCACGTGGTACTCCTCGAACGGCCGGCCGGTGCCGAGCTGACGCGCCTCGACCGCCAGGACGGACTGGCTCGCGACGACGGGATAGTCGGCCGCCCGCTTGCCGAGGCGGTAGTCGATCTCGGCACTCATGTCGGGGATCGAAGCGCGCGCGCCCATTCCGGCTCGGATGTCGAAGCCGCCGCCGAAGGTGTCGGCGTTGTTGAAGGCGGCCTGGAAGGATCCGGTGGACGTCGAGCCCGTGACCAGCGTGAAGACGACGAGCGTG
>DASSBI010000360.1:0-11820 GCA_035698965.1 Gaiella sp.
AGGACACGCCGTACGGTCGCCTCGCGACCGTCGCGGACCCGACCGGCACGCAGTTCCGCATCGTCGCGAACAGCGGCTGACCGAGCACGGATCGCCTGTGCCGCCCGGCCGAGCGCCGGGCGGCACGGCCAATCGGCGCGGTACGGCGCGGTACGGTGTCAGACACCGTTTTGCGTCAAGGGCGGAACGTCGCGATTCTGTGCCGATCCGTCCACATGCTCTGGTGCGGCGCTTTCACACTGCTCGGGCTGTGGCCGGGAGGAGCGGGGGGACCCGGCTGGGCGGGGCCGCGACGACAACCCGCATGGCTGCGGGGATCGCAGCCTGTGGAAAGATCGGCGCCAAGTCGGCACACGTTCCTCTTGACAGAAACCGGTGTCTGACACCGGTTGCTCGCCCAGACAACGTGCTCGCGGTGCGTGGGGTTCTAGGCCCGAGCGGGAGTTGCCGCGAGGGCCTGCGCGAGGTCTTCGACGAGGTCGTCGGCGGACTCGATGCCGACAGACAGGCGGATCAGGTTCCGAGGCGCGGCGAACGGCCCTGCGGCCGTCGAGGCGTGCGTCATCCGCGCCGGATGCTCGATCAGACTCTCGACGCCGCCCAGGCTCTCCGCGAGCGTCCAGACGCTCGTCTGCGCGACCAGCTCGACCGCCTCGTCCTCGCTCGAGACGAGGAACGACACCATGCCGCCGAAGTCGCGCATCTGCCGCGCCGCGATCTCGTGGCCGGGGTGGTCGGGAAGGCCGGGCCAGAGCACGCTCTCGACCCTCGGATGCTCGGACAGGAAGGCGACGACGTGGCGGGCGTTGTCGCAGTGCCTCTCCATACGCACGGCGAGCGTCTTCACACCCCGGAGGACGAGCCACGCATCGAACGGGCCCGGAACCGCGCCGAGGGATTTCTGCAGGAACGCGAGCCGCTCCGCGATCGTTGGGTCGTTCGTCCCGGCGAAGCCGCCCACGACGTCGGAATGCCCACCGAGATACTTCGTCGTCGAGTGCACGACGATGTCCGCGCCGAGGTCGAGCGGTGTCTGGAGATACGGCGTGGCGAACGTGTTGTCGACGACCAGCAGCGCGCCCGCGGCATGGGCGGCGTCCGCCACGGCGGCGATGTCGACGACGTTCAAGAGAGGGTTCGTCGGCGACTCGATCCAGACGAGCCGGGCGCCATCGACGTGGGCCGACGCCTCGGTCGAGAGCTCGTCCGGCGTGACGTAGGTGAACGCGTAGCCCTTCGGCTCGTAGACCTGCGAGAACATGCGGTACGTCCCGCCGTAGACGTCGTTGACGCACACGACCAGGTCGCCGGGATCGACGAGATGCATGATCGTCGACGTCGCGCCGATCCCGGACGAGAAGGCGTGCCCGTGCGCGGCGTTCTCGAGCGAGGCGAGGCACTCCTCGAGCGCCGTCCGCGTCGGGTTCGCGACGCGCGCATAGTCGTACCCCTTGTGCACGCCAACGGCTTCCTGCACGAACGTCGAGGTCTGGTAGATCGGCGTCGTCACCGCGCCGGTGGCGGAATCGGGCTCCTGCCCGGCGTGGATCGCGCGGGTGGCGAAGTCCATCACGGCATCGTAGTCGCGGGCCGAGGGGGCTACGCCTGCGGCCGGCGAGCGCGCAGCCCCGCCGCCCAGGGGCGCGGCACGTCACGACCGATCACGACGGTCTCCGCGCCGAGCCAGGCCGCGAGCCGATCGAGCGCGTCGCGGATCCCCGGCCCGGCGTCCTTCGGCGCCTCCGGCTCCGCCCAAAGCCCCTTGACGGCGAGCGTCCTCGCCTGCCGGTCGAAGACGGGCTCGATCCGGCCGATCAGCCGGTCGCCCCGGAGCAGTGGCAGGACGTAGTAGCCGTACTCGCGCTTCGCTTGCGGGACGTACATCTCGAGCCGGTAGAAGAATCCCCAGAGCGCCTCGGCGCGGTCGCGGTCGTGGACGAGTTGGTCGAAGGGGGAGAGGAGCGTCACACGATCGGGCACGGGGCCGTCGCTCGCCTCCGGGTGCGCCTCGAGCCCGCGAGGGGTCATACGCACGCCGAGCGCCTTGAAGCGACGCTCGGCGAGGATTCGCTCGGCGTCCCGGAGCGGCACGGTGGGCGTTTCCGGATACCAGCGCGCCGCGAGGTCCCAGAGCCGCTGCCGTCCCTGTCGGCCTGCGATCACGACCTCACCGTAGAGATGGAGAGCGGTCAGCATCAGGCCGACGCGCCGCGCTCCATACCAGCGGTGGTCGCGTGGCTCGCCCGCTGCGCGGTCCTCGAGCTCGCGCGAGAGGAGCGGTCCGCGGCGCTCCAGCTCGCGCAGCACGTATCGCCTGAACGGTGCGTTTGCGGCGACAAACTCCCGAACCCAGCGTTCGCGGGAGTAGCGTGTCGAACGCCGCCAGCGCCGCATAAGCGCTCGCACGAGAGGCAGGTCCTCGATCGGCCGGACGAAGGCGTGCCACTCGAACAGCGCGCGCTCGTCCCAGAGGAGCCGGTCGAGCTCCGCACGCTCGTACGCGCCGAGGCGGTTCCAGAGAACGAGATGCTGTGGTTCGGCAACGGTCGCGATAGGGTCGAGCTGGAGGAAGCCGAGCGACCGCACGGTGTCGAGCACCCCCGTCGCGGAGCCGTCGAGGAGCTGCGCCCGGACGGCGATGCGGCGCGCCTCGTGCGGCGAAACGATCCTCACCGTCTGACGGCCTCCAGCCCGATGACGCGGCGCAGCCGGTCGAGCGCGCGGTCGAGGGCGTCGTCGAGCGCATCCGAGGCGCGGACGCCGTCTTCCCGGTGGAAGGCGCGCACGACGAGCTCACCGTTGGCGCGCTCCGACTTGAGGTCGACCCGTCCGACGACCCGGTCCCCGCGGAGCAGCGGCAGCACGTAGTACCCGAAGCGGCGCTCGTGGGCGGGCTTGTAGACCTCGATCAGATGGTCGAAGCCGAGCACGCGGCGCGCGAACGGCCTGTCCCAGAGCAGGTTGTCGAACGGGGAGAGAAGGACCGCCGCGGCCGGCGCCGGCCGGTCGAGCTCCGCCCCGGCCGCCACCAGCACGGTCGGCCCGCCGTCGCCCACGTCCAGCCGCTCGAGGAGGCCGTCCGCGACCAGCGCATCCACGATCGGCCGGACTCGCGCGGTGCCGCCCTTCAGACGCCAGTGCTCGACGACTCCGCTCTCGGTGAGAGCTCCGCGCGCGTGGACGGCCCGGAGCGCGAGCTCGCGCAGTCGTTCGGGTTCGGAAGGCGATGTCGCATCCAGCAGCGCCGGCGCGAGCACGCGCTCGGGAAGGTCGTAGAGGCGTTGGAACCCCTGGCGGCCGGCCACCACCAGCTCGCCGTGGTTCCAGAGCAGCTCGAGCATGCGCTTGGCCGGCTTCCAGCCCCACATCTCGCCCTTCCGTGCCGCGCCGTCGAAGTGTCGCGACCCGAGCGGCCCGCGCGCGCGGATCTCGTCAAGGACGTGCTCACGCAGATGCGGGTGCGTCCTGTCGATCTCGCCGTACCACCGGCGTCCTCCGCCCTGCATCGCCGGGCGATGGAGCGGCCAGTCGTCGGCCGGCAGCAGGCACGCCTCGTGCGCCCAGTACTCGATCAGGCGCCCGCGGCCGAGCAGCCGTGAGACCGACTCCCTCGGGTACTCGCCGACCCGGGAGCCGAGTGCGATCCGATGACTTCGCTCGACCGTGGAGATCGAGTCGAGCTGGACACACGAGAGGCGCCGCACCGTCGCCTCCACCTCGGCCGTGGTGCCCTGCCGGCCACGCGCTGCGTATCCCTGCGCGGCGATGGCAAGGCGCCGGATCGCGGTCACCGGGACGGCCGACGGTCGCATCCGCGTGTTCTACCTGGAGACGACCGATGCACCTGTCACGCTTCCCCGATGCGACGGTTCCTCATCGCCTGTGCGATCGTGCTCGGGCTCGGGTACGTGATCGGCATCCCGCTGTTCCTCCGGCACGACGACGACTCGCTGCCGAAGGGCGCGGACGCCGTGGTTGCCCTCGCCGGGTCGGACAACACCCTTCCGGCTGCGCAGACTCTCGTGGGCGGCGGCATTGCGCCGACGCTCGTCGTCTCGGCGGAGCGAAACGGGAAAGACAAGGCGCGGGTCCGCGCCTGTCGGGCGAAGTCGGACGACGTGGTCTGCATCTATGCGGGGCCCTACTCGTCGGTCGGGGAGGCGCAGGCGATCTCGCAGCTCGCCAAGCGTCGCAATTGGGACACGGTGGTCCTTGTGACGTCCGACTACGAGACCTTCCGGGCGGAGCGCTCGTTCCGCCGTTGCGGCGACTTCCGCGTGGCAACCTACGGCGTCGATGAGCCATGGTGGCGCACCGTGATCGGCATCCCGCTCGAATGGGTCAAGCTCGCGGTCACCGAGACGGTGCGGCGCAACTGCTAGCGCTCGGCGGGGGTCTCGCCCGAGAGGATCGCCGCGAGCCGTGCCGGGTCGATGTTTCCGCCCGAGACGATGCAGACGACCCGGCCCGTTCCGCCGTGGCCGGAGAGTGCCGCGGCGAGCGGTAGCGCGCCGGCTCCCTCCGCCACGACGTGCGCACGCGTGGCGAGAAGGCGCACGGCTGCCGCCGCCTCCGCGAGGGGCACGGGCACGGCGTCGGCGACCAGCGACTGCGCCCGCTCCCACATCGCGGGAAGCAGCGCCTTCGAGCCGGCGCCGTCGACGAACGACGGGCGGTAGTCGACCTCGACCGGCGCGCCCGCGGCAAGCGACGCCGCCAGCGGCGCACCGGTCTCCGGCTCGCAGGCGACGACGCGGGTCGCCGGCGATGCCGCGGCGAGGGCGCTCGCGATGCCCGTCGTGAGGCCACCGCCGCCCCACGCGACGAGGACGGTGTCGATCGCATCGAGCTGCTCCGTGAGCTCGAGCCCGATGACGCCGTTCCCGGCCATCACCCGCTCGTCGAGGACGGGGTGGACGAACAGCCCTTGGACCCCGGGGTACGACCCCGTTTCCATCGTCTCCCACCACGTCTCGAACGGCACGGCGATCACGCGGCCGCCGAGGCGCTCGACCGCGTCCAGCTTCGCGCGCGGCGCGTGGTCGGGAGCGACGACGGTGGCCGGCACGCCCAGCTCCCGCGCGACCCAGCAGACCCCCTGGGCCATGTTCCCCGCGCTCGTCGTCCAGACCCCGTCCCGCCGCGCCTCCGGCCCTGCCTGCCGGATCGCGCTCGTCGCTCCGCGGAGCTTGAACGAGCCGATCGGCTGCAGGCATTCGAGCTTGAGCCAGATCTCGCAGGGAGCCTCGACTTCCAGATGAACGAGCGGGGTTGTGAGGACCGCGCCCGCGGTGACCCTTCGCGCGGTCGCGATCGCCTCGAGCGGGATCAGAACGCCACCTCGACGCCGATGCCGCGCTCGCGGGCGACCTCGACGCACAGCACAGCAGCCGCGAGATCCTCCGCGGCGAGGCCGAGCGACTTGAACACGGTCAGCTCCTCGTCGGAGCGCCGGCCGGGATGGGCGCCGACGAGCAGCTCGCCGAGCTCCGCGAGGATGTGCTCGGGGCCGATGCCGCGCTCGGCGACGGCTCCGAGGTAGTCCCCGGACTCGTTCACCGTCGATTCGCGACGGTCGACGAAGAGCGAGGCGGCCGCGACGACGTCCGCTTCGAGCTCGCGGGCCCAGGTGCCGGACGAGCCGACCGCATTGACGTGCGCGCCCGGCGCGAGGTCGCCGAGCGCGACGATCGGCTCCGGTGCCGCTGTGCACGTGCAGACCACGTCGGCGCCTGCGAGCGCCTCGGCGACGGTGGCGCACGGGATCCCGTGCGCCTCGAGCGCAAGCGCCTCGGCGTGCGCGTGATCCCGGCTCCAGACGCGCAGCTCCGCCTCCGGTAGGACCTCGCGCATCGCGACCGCGTGCGAGCGGCCCTGGACGCCCGAGCCGAGAATCGCGACCTGCCGGGATGCGGGCCGCGCGAGAAGCTTGGTCGCGACCGCCGACACAGCGGCCGTTCGGATCTCCGTGATCGGCGAGGCGTCGAGCACGGCGACAAGCCGCCCCGTCGTGCCGTCGTGGAGCAGCACGGCTCCCTGATGAGGGTCCAGGCCGCGTGAGGAGTTGCCCGGCGCGACGACGACCTCCTTGAGAGAGATGACGGGCTCCGCGCCGCCACGGTGCGCCGGCATCAAGCCGAGCCCGAGAACGGCCTCGTCGGGGACACGGAAGATCGTGCGGAGCGGCATCGTGACCTCGTCGCGGGCGAGCGCCGCGAGCACTTCCTCCATCGCCGAGATGCACCGGGGCATGTCGAGCGTCCCCCGCACGTCGTCCTCGCTCAGCACGAGCAAGCTCATCGGAAGATCCTCTCCAGCGCGTCGCGCTCGTCGTCGTCGAGGGTGATGCCCAGGGCCTCGCTCACCGGAGCGAGATGCTGGAGCCGACTCGGGCCGACCACCACGGCGGTGATCTCCGGCAGGTGGAGGAGCCACGCGATGGCGAGCGCGGCCATCGAGACTCCGCGTCCCGACGCGGCTCGCTCGAACGCCTCGAGCGCGTCGAACGTCGCGGCGGTCCTATACCCCTCGCTGCCCTCCGGGCGGAGCGTCATGCGCGATCCGGCCGGCAACGGCTCGTCGCGGCGGTACTTGCCGGTGAGCCAGCCGCCGGCGAGCGGGCTGAACGGCGTGTACCCGAGGCCGTGCTCGTGGCAGAGCGGGAAGACCGTCTCACGGTCGCCGCGCTCGAGGAGCGAGAAGCCGTTTTGCACCCACTCGTAGCGGGTCAGCCCCTCGAGCGCGGAGAGCTCGAGCGCCTCTGCCAGCTGCTCGGCAGTGAAATTCGAAGCGCCGACCGCGCCCACGGCCCCCCCGCGCACGAGCTCGTCGAAGGCGCCGAGCGTCTCTTCCTGGGGCACGTGCGGATCGAAGTCGTGGGCGAGGTACAGCGGAATGCGCTCGACCCCCAGCCGCCGGAGACTCGCCTCGACCTGGCGCCGGATTCTCGCGGCCCCGAGGCCGTGGTCGGCGCCGTCGTCCATCGGGTTGAAGGTCTTGGTCGCTATCACCACACGGTCGCGTCCCTCGGGCTTCGTGCGAAGCCAGGCGCCGATGTACTCCTCGCTACGGCCGAGCCCGTAGGCGTCCGCCGTGTCCAGCGTCGTGACGCCCATCTCCCACGCGGCATCGAGCAACCGGAATGCCTCGTCGCGGGGTGTGCCCTTCCCGACATGGGCCGGGGACGAGCCGATGCCCCCGAAGTTCCCACAACCCAGGACGATCCGCGACACGGCGATGCCGCTCCGTCCGAGGGCGCGCTGCTCCATCGGGCGATCGTACGCAGCGACGCCGTCCGGCCGTCCCGGATAGGTGTGACGCCTCCGGCGCCGAACACGGCGGGGTGGACGACGCGAGGCTGCGGCAAGCCGCTCACGAGGCGCGGCGCGAGGCGGCGCCGTTCGCGGGCGCGATCCTCGTCGCCAACCTCGCCCTGGCGATCGTCAGCCGCCACGCGGGCTGGGAGCTCTTCGGCCGGAGCGACTGGTGGCTGTGGCTCGTCGTGGCCCTCCCGTCGGCGCTCCTCGTCCTGACCTTCCTCGTCGGCCCGCACCGTCTGGGGCTCGATCACCTGCGGCGCGAGATCGCGGGCGTCACGCTCGGGCTCGTCTGGCTCGGGACGACCGCGGGCGTCGCCTGCGTGATCGTCTCGCTGATGCACTGGCGGCCGGGCGGCGCGCAGCTGCTCACGAGCGCGGCTGTCGTGCTCCTGACGAACGTCTTGACCTTCTCGCTCGTATTCTGGGAGCTCGACGACGGCGGGCCTGTCGCGCGTGCGATCGCGTCGTCCCGGACGCAGCCCGACTTCCAGTTTCCCCAGGACGAGAACCCGGGACTCGCGCGCCCGAGCTGGGGACCGGCGCTCGTCGACTACGTCTACGTCTCGGTCACGAACTCGATCGCGTTCAGCCCGACCGACGCGATGCCGCTCACGCACCGCGCGAAGCTCGTCATGGGCCTCGAGGCGGGCCTCTCGGCACTGACGGTGCTCGTCGTCGCCGCCCGGGCGATCAACATCCTCGGCAGCTAGATGATTCGCCGCTCGCGGCGCCACACGAGTCGAAGGCCGGACCACGTCGCGTCGATCGCGGCGACCTTCGTGTCGACGAGGCCGATCGGCAGAGCGAGCTCGCGCACGACGTCCTCGGTGACGTCGGTCGGGACCTTCGACGAGCGCTTCGGCCAGGCGATCCAGAGCATCCGGTCGTGAAAGATCGCCGCTCCGAGGCGTTCGATCTCACGCTCGAGCTCGCGCCGCTCGGTCGTGAAGAAGAGGACGACGTCGGCCTCGTCCGCGCGGTCGACGCGCCGCGCGCCGGGAGGTAGCGGCGAGAGCAGCTCGTCGACGTGACCCGGGTCGCCGGCGACCGCGAACGTGCCTCCTTCACCGACCCCGAGCTTCCGCGGCAGCGGCGTCCCGGAGTAGCCCTGGCTCAGAGCCGGACCGACCCGTCGCCGGCGATCGTCCAACCCGGGTTGTGCGCGACCTCCCACGGGTGGCCGTCGGGGTCGTGGAAGACGCCCGAATATCCGCCCCAGAACGTCCCGGCCGGCTCGCGCACGATGCGTCCGCCCGCGGCCCGCGCCTCCTCGATCACCGCGTCCACCTCGGCCGGCGAGCGCACGTTGTGCGCCAGCGTGATGCCGCCCCAGCCGCCGGTGTCTTCGACGCCGCTGTCCTCGGCGAGCGCCGCCCGGCTCCACAGCCCGACGACCATGCCGCCTGCCTGGAAGAACACGACGCTCTCGCCGTCGCCGCTTCGCGACCAGCCGAGCGCCTCGTAGAACCGGCGGGCGGCGTCGAGGTCGGCGACGCCGAGCGTCACGAGGCTGAGTCGCTGCTCCACTCCTCGATCATGCCAGTCTGCGTGGTCCCCCGGCCGACCCGCGCAAAGGCGCGATAGGCGGGCTCGAGCGCCTCGGCGAGGTCGCGTCCGCCGACGCGGATCCCGCTCCTCCCGAGCCGTTTGACGACCGCGCCCGGCGGCAGCGCGCGCACCGGTCGCGGCGGCGGCAGGACGCCCGCGAGCCACGGGTCGCCGCTGCGCGAGGCCGGCGGCGCGACCGGCTCGCAGCCGCGCCAGCGCAGGAGGAGTGACGGATCGGAGTCGACAGCGTCGGCGACGACGAAGGCGACCGCGGCGACGTGCTTGCACACCGATGCGTGCTCGCGGTCGGGGCACGTGCAGCTCGTTCGGATCCGGCGCGTTGGCGGCACCAGCGGCTCGCGCTGCTCCGCCTCGAGGTAGTGCGCGAGGTGAACCGACTGCGCCGTCCCCTCGATCCCGGCCTCGAGCCCCGGACGCTCGTGCGCCACGCGCACCGCATCGGCCCACACCCGCGCGGGAAGGACGCTCGCCTCGAGGGTGACGGCGTAGTCGGAGCCGCTCGAGCCGAGCACGCGG
Organism: Gaiella sp.; assembly: GCA_035698965.1. Lineage (GTDB taxonomy): Bacteria > Actinomycetota > Thermoleophilia > Gaiellales > Gaiellaceae > Gaiella. The sequence continues at coordinate 9,405 of DASSBI010000360.1, forward strand.
GCTCTGATCGTGCCCTCTTCCACCGAGACATGCGACACCACGCCGTGCCACGCGAGCTCCCTTCCGCGCTCGGCACGTGCCGAGCTCTCGTCCGGCACGACCGCGGTCGCGAGAAGCCGTGACCACGGGCCTGCCCCGATCCGGTCGCCGTCGCGCGGCACCGCCAGAGGCCTGCCGTCGTCGAGCATGAGCTCGCTCACGCAGCCTCGTCGATCGCCTCGGGCGCGAGCGCGACCGCCGCCCGGATCGCGTCGAGATCGAGCTCGGCGAGCCAGTCGTCAGCGCGGCCAGCCATCACCTGGTCGGCGAGCTCACGCTTCGCGTCGAGCAGCGCGTCGATCCTCTCCTCGAGCGTCGCGGTGCATACGAGGCTCGACACGAAGACCGGCTTGCGCTGGCCGAGCCGGTGTACGCGGTCGGTCGCCTGTTGCTCGACTGCGGGGTTCCACCAGCGGTCGAAGTGGAGGACGTGGTTGGCCGCCGGAAGGTTGAGGCCCCGGCCGCCGGCGCGAAGCGAGACGACGAGCACCGCGGGGTCGCTGCCCGACTCGAACCGTGCGACCAGCTCGTCCCGCGCGCGCGCCGAGAGGCCGCCGTGGAAGAACCCGACCGAGCGACGCAACCGCTGCTCGAGGTGAGGGGCGAGCCGGTCGAACCCCGGGTACTGGGTGAAGACGAGCGCCTTGTCGTCGGAGGGCACGGCCACGAGCAGCTCGACGAGCCGCTCGAGCTTCCCCGAGCGTCCGTCGAGGGCACGACCGGTGGGGACGACGAGCTCGGGGTGGTTGCAGACCTGTTTCAGCTGGCCGAGCATCGCGAGCACCGCACCGCGCCGGTCGAAGGCCTTCTCGTGCTGCTCGATGCGCGGCATCCAGCGGTCGACGGTGGCCCGGTAGAGGCTCGCCTGCTCGACGGTCAGGTGGCACGACACCTTCTCGATCGTGATCGGCGGGAGCTCGAGGTCGACCTCGGGGGCGTCCTTCGCCCGGCGGAGCACGAACGGCCCGACGAGCGAGCGGAGGCGCTCGAGGGCTTGCGCGTCGCGCCGTGTCTCGATCGGCCGCGCAAACGATCGCTCGAACGCCTCCCGCGAGCCGAGCAGGCCGGGGTTGACGAGATCCATGATCGCCCACAGCTCACCGAGCCTGTTCTCGATCGGCGTGCCTGTCAGGGCGAGCGCCCGCCGCCGCGGGATCCGCCGCAATGCGCGGTGCCGCTTCGTCCGCGGGTTCTTCGCATCCTGCGCCTCGTCGAGCAGCAGCCGGTCCCACTCGAGTCGCGAGAAGAGCTCGACGTCCCGCGTCGCGACGTCGTACGACGTGACCACGATGTCACTCCGCCGGACCGTCGCGAGGAAGGCGTCGCCCGTGAGACGAGACGGCCCGTGGTGCAGGTGGACACGAAGCCCAGGCGCGAAGCGGGCGATCTCGCGCGCCCACTGCTGCGCAACGCTCATCGGGCTCACGACCAGCGTCGGCCCGACGTCGTCTCGGCCGTCCCGCTCGGAGACGATCGTCGCGATCGCCTGCACGGTCTTCCCGAGTCCCATGTCGTCGGCGAGGATCCCGCCCACGCGCAGGTCGCCGAGCAGCCGCAGCCAGCCGTGGCCGCGCTCCTGGAACGGGAAGAGGTCGTGCTGCATCCCGGGGGGCGTCGCGAGCGGCCGGTAACGGCGCTCGTCGGCCCCCGCGAGCAGGTCCTCGAGCGTGGTATCGAGCCTGACCTCGCCGAGCTCGACGCCTGCGTCGTCCGTCTCGAGGCCGGACACGGCCCGGACGAGCTCGACGACTCCGACCGAGCGCCCACGGCCCTCGAGGAAGCGGAGCGCGCGCTCGACCTCGCTCGCGCGCAGCGCATGCCATTTGCCGCGAAGCCTGATCAGCGGCTCCTTCGCCGCGGCCAGCTCGCGCAGCTCGTCCTCGGTGAGCTCCACGTCGCCGATCGCGAGCCTCCAGTCGAACGACGCAATCGCGTCGGTGGTCAGGAGACCGCTCGAGACCGCGGCAGGGCCCGTTGCCACGAGGTTGACGCGGACACGGCTCGAGGAGGAGACCCACTGTCGCGGCAGGCGCAGCGGGACCCCGAGCGCCTCGAGCCTCGGCATCGAGTCGCGGAGAAACGCGCGGACCTGGTCGGCGTCCAGCGGGGCCCGGGTCGGAGGGTCCCCGCTGAGCGTAATGCCGGCGTCCGCGAGGATCGGCGCGATCGTCTCGAGCCGTCGCTCGAGCGCTCGGCGCGGATCGCTGTCGCGGAGGAAGCCGAAGACCTCGTCGGCCCCGGTCTCGAGCAGCTCCGCCGGAAGGGCGAGTGTCGGGTCGTCAGCGGCCTCGAGCCAGAGCTCGAGCACGACCGACGGCCCGTCGGTCGCGGACACGGCGTCCAGCTCGTCGAGTCGCAGCCCGAGGTTCCAGGGCGC
>DASSBI010000361.1:0-5034 GCA_035698965.1 Gaiella sp.
CGTCTGCGTCGAGGATCTCGCGCGCCCGGCCACGCGCGGGGGAATCGGTGTGCATCGCTTTCGCTCCTTCCCGGCCTCGCTGGACCGGTTTAAAGGGAACCCGCGTGCGAGTGTAACGGCGGTGTTGGACGGTCCTTCACACGTTGCACACGGACGGCAGTGAGGATGCCGGCGTGACCGGCTCGGAGACGGCCACAGCCGGACAGTCGCGCCCGCGGCGCGTCTCACGCACGGCGCTTGCCGTGGTTGGCCTGATCGTCGTGTCGACCGCGGCTCGCTTCGCCGCCGCGCAGGCCTTCTCGACGCCGTGGATCGCGCCCGACGAGATGGTCTACGGGATGCTCGGCGAGGGACTCTGGTCGCACGGCACCTTGACATTGCGGAGCTTTCCGTCGCCGTACTACAGCCTGCTGACGCCGGCCCTGATCGGCGCCCCGCTCGCGGCGCTCGATCTCGCCGACGGCATCCAGTGGGCGCGCCTCCTGCAGGCGCTCGCGATGTCGTTCGTGGCGGTGCCGACCTACCTCTGGGCGCGGCGGATCGCGTCGGCCTGGTGGGCCGTGGGAGCCGCCGCGCTCGTGCTCGCCTCCCCCCTCCTCCATTACGCGGGGTTCCTCATGACGGAGCCGCTGACGCTGACCGTGGTCACGGTGGCGCTCCTCATGCTGGCGCGGGCGCTCGAGGAGCCGTCGATGTGGCGGTACGGCGTCTTCGTCGCGTGGGCGACCGCCGCCGCGGCCGTCCGCCTGCAGGCGCTCGTCATCCTGCCGGCGTTCCTCCTCGCCGCCGTGATCGACTCCGTCGCGGCGCGCGATCGCACGCGGCTGCGACCGCTCCTCTGGTTCGCCGCGTTCGCCGCCGCGGCGGCGGGGCTCGTGGTCGTCATCATGCTCGCCGCCGGCGGGGAGTTCTCGACACGGCGCCTTCTCGGCGCGTACACACCCGTCGGCGAGGCGACGGGGGTCGGCCGCGAGCGGCTGCAAGAGGTCGTCTGGCACGCGTTCGACGTCTCTGTCCTCGGCCTCGGCGCCACGCTGCTCGCATCGGCCGCGCTCGCGTGGACGGTGCTGTCCCGCCGCGACACGGATCCCGCCCTGCGCGCCTTCGTCTCGACCGCGCTGGCCTACGCGGCGCTCCTCGTCGTCCAGGTCGGGCTGTTCGCCGCCGTGTTCGTGGGCACGATCGCCGAGCGCTACCTGCTCACCCTGTTGCCGCTCCTCGCGGTCGGGCTCTGCGCGTGGATCTCGCGCGGTGCACCGCGGGCGCTCCCGGTCGTGCTCCCGCTCTGGGCGCTCGTCGTGGTCGGCGCTGCCACCGTGCCGATCGCGCAGCTCGCGACGCCCGAGACGCTCCCGAATGCACCGACGGCCGCCGGTCTCATGCGCCTCGGCTCCGAGGGCTGGGCCCGCGCCGCGCTCGTCGTCGCCGCCGTCGTCGCGGGCGCCCTCGTGCTCGCGCTCCCGCGGCGCTTCGCATGGGTCACCGCCGCCGTCATCGGCGTCGGCCTCGCGCTCCTGTCGATCGACGCAGGCGATCGGATCGCCGACGCGTCGGCGCACGAGGAGAGGGTCGCGATCGGCTCCGAGCCGCCGACCTGGTTCGACGACGCGGGCCTCGACGACGCGACGCTACTGGTGACCGGTGACCGGCTCTGGACTGCGACCGCGCGGACGATCTTCTGGAACCGTGGCATCGTGGAGGCCGTCCGGCTCGCTCCCGCCACCACTCCGTTCCCGCCGGCGACTGCCTCCGTCGGGATCGGGCCTGACGGCATCCTGTCGGACGCATTCGGTGTGGAGCTCGAGCGGCCGCTCGTCGTCACTCCGTCGACGATCACCCTCGCCGGCACCCAGGTCGCGGCGCGAGCCGCCGGCGACAGCGAGGCGTACGGGCTCACGGTCTGGCGGCCGACGGGACCCGTTCGTGTCGTGCTCCGCACCGAGGGGTTTCTGCCCAACGGCGACTTCTCCGGCACGGCGCGCATCACGGTCTACGCGTGCCGGCGGGGAACGCTCGACGTCACCGTGCTCGGCAAGTCAGAGGCTCCGATCGAGGCGCGCGTCGACGGCTTCGCGGTGCAGCGGCTCGACACGCCGAACGGCAAGGCAGCGACGTACCGCATCCCCGCGCCACCGTATGCGGACGGGACGCGGCCGTGCGTCTTCGAGCTCGAGAACGCCGGCTACGCCGGGACGACGACGATTGCGTTCACGCCCGCGTAGCGCCTCGACCGACGTCAGCCCGGAAGCTGGTCGTCCGGCTCGGTGAGAGCCTCGATCGCGTCCCGCGCGGCATCCAGCTCGTCGGCCGGCACGAGGAGCCTGACCGGGACGTCGCCGTGCGCCTCCGGATGCTCCTCGACCGCCCCTTCGAGCGTCGCGGCGATACCCGCGCTCGTCAGCAGCGCCTGGAGCTCCTCCGCCTCGTCGACGCTGCCGGCCACCGCCACCTGGACGAGCTCGCTCACGTGCCTGACCCTACATCCTCGGTCACGCGCCCGCGCCTGGCGCCGCGCGGGAGGAGCTGCGGCTCGCCGCGCTCGGGCAGAGGCACGACGAGGAGGTCGAAATCACGCGGAACGACGGTGCGCGGGAACAGCTGTCGCGCCTCCTCGGCCACGTCGGACGGCGGGTATCGCGCGGACAGATGCGTCAGCGCGAGCAGGCCGACCTCGGCCTCCCGGGCGACGAGCGCCGCCTCCCCCGCGGTCGAGTGTCCCGTCTCTTTCGCGCGCGCCCGCTCGTCGGCGAGGAAGGTCGCCTCGTGGACGAGCACGTCCGCCCCCGCGGCTGCCTCTACGACCGACGCGGCAGGAGCCGTGTCGCCCGTGATCACGACGGTGCGCCCGCGGCGGGCTCCCCCGAGCACCTCCTCGGGGCGGACGACGCGCCCATCCGGCAGCGAGACCGCCTCGCCGCGCTGCAGGGCGCCGCGGGGCGGGCCGCCCGGCACACCGAGCGCGTCCGCAGCGGCGACGTCGAAGCGTCCCGGTCGCTCGGCCTCCCGCAGCGCGTAGCCGACCGCAGTCGTCCCATGGGCAACCGCAAAGGTCTCGATGCGGTAGTCCCGCAGGCCGACCGACTCGCCGGGGCCGAGCTCGACCACTTCCAGCGGATACGCGACCCGTCCGACGACCACGCCCAGCGCGCCGAGCAGCGCACGCGTTCCGCGCGGTCCGTACACGGTGATCGGGACCTCGCGCCCGCGCAGCCCGAACGTCTTCAGCATGCCCGGAAGACCGAGCACGTGATCGGCGTGGAGATGCGTCAGGAAGACGTGCTCGAGGTCGACGAGCCCGACGTCCGAGCGGAGGAGCTGCCGCTGCGTCCCCTCACCGCAGTCGACGAGAAGGCGATCCCCGCCGCGCCGGATGAGCGTCGCCGCCGTCCCACGCGCCGCAGTCGGCGCCGAGGCGGACGTTCCGAGGAAGACGAGGTCGAGATCCACGGGGGCCGATCGTAGCCCCGGCCGGATCCCGGCCTCTACGTCGGAACGACGAGAACCTGACCGGGCGCGATCGTCGTCGAGTCGAGCCCGTTGCGCTCGCGCAGCTCCCAGACACCCTCCCGCGGATCGCCGGCGTACGTCCGCTCGGCGATCGACCAGAGCGTGTCACCGGGCTTCACGCGGTAGCTTCGCTCCGGGCCGCCGGCGCCGGATTCTCCGGCAAAGAACGTCCAGACCAGGAGGACGGCGACTGCGAGGAGCAGGATGCGACCGATATGCGATCTCACGAACATGTGTTCGTAGTCTGGCAGAACACATGTTCGGTGTCAAGGGCGGCGTGTGCGATCGGCTCGGGCACGGGGCGAGCCGGCCCGGGCTACTGGAGCGGGCGAACGACGGTCGTCGACCGCGCGGGGTTCGCCTCCGCCGCGAGCCGAACGGCGACGGTGAGCCGGCCGGCCATGCGGGGCAGATGCACCGAGGCCCATCGGTTCTGCGTCACGGCCGTGGTCGTGCAGCCCACGGGAGCGGTGCGACCGGCGAGCATCCGCCTGGCGCTCGAGAGCGTGTGCGATCCCGGCAGCAGGCAGACGCGGGCAGACGCGCCCTCGATCGCGGTGACCTCGACCTTGATCGCCGTGGGCGTGACCTTGACGACCGGCGGCTTCGCGCCGAGCACCGTCTTCGACGGGCGCCACGCCGCGCCGGTGAGGGTCGCGCAGCCTGGCGCGGCAACCGCGGCGCGCACGGCGTCGGCCGAGGGACGCGGACTGCCGTCGGCCCGGAAGAGCCCCGCCTGGAATCCGGTCCGCGACGCGTCGTCACGGAAACCGAAGACGTTCACCTGCGCAACATCGGGATCACAGGCGGCACGCCGCACGAGCTCGCCGTAGACGACCGCCTGGCTCGTCTCGTCGGTCACCGCGACGTTCTCGGCGCCGGCGTACCCGGTGCGACCGGCGGTGTCGACCTGCCAGCCGATCTCGTCGAGATAGAGGCGGAGCCCGTCGACCGTCGTCGGCTGAGCCGTGCCGGCGAACGCGTCCCAGGCGGCCTGCTTGATCCGCGCGAGGTTCACGAAGCCCGCGTTCGGCCACGCATAACCGCGGTCGAGCGGGTCGGTCGCGGCGTTTGGATACGGGTGGAAGCTGAGGCCGTCCATGAGCGGGCGGGCACGGCCACTCGTCCGGTACCAGGCGCCGAGGGAGGCGAGAAAGCGGACGGGCGACGTGGAGACGTTGCTCTTGGCCGTCGGACGATCGTTCCCGCGTGGCGAGAGACCGACCCCGACGACGGTCAGCGTCGGGTCGACCGCCTTCAGCGCGTCGTACCCAGCCGCGAGGAACGGGCCGAATGTGCGGGCGGAGCGCTGCTTCGCCCCCGAGAACTGCGGCCGCCAGAACGCCGGCTGGTTGGGCTCGTTGCCCACGACGAACTGCCTGACGGTCGGATACCGCTGGGCGAGCTCGCCGAGCCAGGCGCCGAACGCCTCGGGCCGCGCGAGCCCCGCCTCCACCTCGCGGGTCGGATACGGATAGGTCGCGAACACGACGCTCAGGCCGGCCGCGCGCGCGGCAGCCACCGTCA
>DASSBI010000362.1:0-4431 GCA_035698965.1 Gaiella sp.
CACGCGCGACTTCGAGTTCCGGCCGGGCCCGATCTTCGCGAACGTCGTCCTCGTGGACGAGATCAACCGCGCGATGCCGAAGACGCAGTCCGCGCTGCTCGAGGCGATGGCCGAGCGCCAGGTGACGGTCGACGGCGCGACCAAGGTCGTGCCGCGACCGTTCCTCCTGCTCGCGACGGAGAACCCGATCGAGTACGAGGGGACGTTCCCGCTGCCCGAGGCGCAGCTCGACCGCTTCTTCCTGCGCACGTCGCTCGGGTATCCCTCGGCGCTCGAGGAGCTTCAGGTGATCGAGGACCAGCGGGTCGAGCATCCGCTCGCCACCCTCCGTCCGGTCGTGGGCGTCGACGAGATCGAGGCATTGGAGCGCGCCACCACCACGGTCTACCTCGACCCGCTGATCGCCGAGTGGATCGTCGCACTCGTCCGCGCAACCCGCGAGATGAGCGCCACCTCGGTCGGCGCATCGGTGCGCGGAAGCCTCGCCCTCGAGCGTGCAGCGCGCGGCTGGGCCCTGCTCCAGGGGCGCCGGTACGTCGTCCCCGGCGACGTCGAGCGGCTGCTCGTCGTGGTGCTCGGTCATCGCGTCGTTCTGACACCGGCCAAGATCGCAGAGGCGCGCCAGCACGGGATGGCAAGCGTGATGGAGGGCTTCAGGGAGGAGTGCCTCGCGATCGCGCCTCCGCCGGCCGCCGTGCTCGAGGGCGCGCCGCCGCCCGCGCCCGCTCCATGATCGGAGCGAGCCTCACCTTTCCGCTCGTCTCACGGCGGCGGTTGATCGGCCTCGCGTTCGGGTCGATGCACGGCGCTCGCCGGGGCCCGGGCTCGGACATCGCCGGGTCGCGCACGTACGTGCCGGGCGATGACCCGCACCGCATCGACTGGGCGTCCTCCGCCCGCCTTTCGGCCGCGCGCGCAAGCGACGAGTTCGTCGTCCGGGAGTTTCTCGCCGACGAAGCGCCTCGCGTCGTCGTCTGCCTCGACCGCCGCCCCGGGATGTCTCTCTGTCCGCCGGGGATGCCGTTCCTCCGCAAGGCCGAGGCCGCCGAGGTGGCGGGCGGCCTGATCGAGGCGAGTGTGGCCGAGTCGCGGGGGCTCGCCGGTCGTCTCGAGCACGCGCGGCCGGGCACCGTCGACTGGTGCCCGCCGACGAGCGGCCGACGGCACATCACGCTCGCCGAGCACGCGCTTCCGGAGCGCGACGGGCCCGCGGACGGCATCACCGGCATGTTCGAGTTCTTGGCGCTACACCGGCGCCAGGTGCCGTCGGCCAGCTTCGTGTTCGTGCTCTCCGACTACCTCGAGGCGACACCGCTCGAGACGTGGGAGTCCGCGCTCGACCGGGGTTGGGACATCGTGCCGGTCGTCGTCCAGGATCCCGTCTGGGAACAGCGCTTCCCCGACGTCGACCGGGTCGTCGCGCCGCTCGTCGGCTCCGACGGCCGCGTCCGGCTCGTGCGGCTCGGGAAGGGCGAGTCGCAAGCGTGGCGCGAGCGGCACGAGGCACGCCTCGCCGGGCTCGTCGACGGGCTGCGCTCGCTCGGGATCGAGCCGGTGTTGATCGGGAGCGACGATCGCGAGCACGTCTTCGAGGCGTTCCTCAGCTGGTCGGCCGAGCGTCAGGCGGCGTGGGGGCATGCGGCGTGAGGCGCTGGGGGGTGATCGCCCTGCAGGTGGCGGCCGCCGTGCTCGTCGGCCTCGCGATCAAGGAGCTGTGGGTCGCCGCGCGCGGCGAGGGCGACTCGGTCGGAGCCCCCGCGCGCGCCGTCACGGTCACCTCGGCGATCGAGCCTGACGTGGTCGCCTTCGGGACGCCCGTGGTTGCGACGGCGGACGTGGTCGTGGACGCGACGGTCGTCGATCCCGGCTCGATCAGCCTCCAGACCGACTTCAGCCCGTACGAGGTGGCCGGAAGCCCCGTCATCGGGAGACACGTCCAGGGCGGGACGGCCCACGTGACCTTCCGCTACACGCTTCGGTGCCTGCGCGAAGGCTGCGAGCCGGCGGGCGCGCGAGGGATCGCCCGCTTCCCGTCGGGTCTCGTCCGGTATCGGTTCGAGGACAACCCGGGGGTCGGACGCGACGTCGTCGACTGGCCGCCCGTGATCGTCGCGTCGCGTGTCGCGACGGCGGACGTCGAGGCGATCCGCTGGCGCGCAAGCGAGACCGCGCTGCCGACGGTGACGACACGGTTCGGGCCGAAGACCTTCGCCGTCGTGCTGCTCCTCGGCGCGCTGGTCCTGGCCGGTTGCGCCGTGTGGCTCGGCCGCCGCCTCTGGCACGTGCCCTCGGCAGTGGAGGAGACAGCGCCGCGCGACGAGCGCCCGCCGCTCGAGCGTGCGCTCGAGCTGGCGCGCACAGGGGCAGCGAACGGCGCGGCGGCCCCCGACCGGCGCCGCGCGCTCGAGCTGGTCGCGCGTGAGCTCGACGCGGTCGGGCTCGGCGATCTCGCAGACGAGGCGCGCGAGCTCGCCTGGTCCCCGCGCGCGTCGAGCGCCGACGAGGTCGAGAGCCTTGCGCGACGGGCCGAGGACGCGGTGCGTGGGGAGATGGCGGCGGTATGAGCGAGCTCTCTCTGCGCCGGCGCGGCGGGCTTCCCACTTCGGCGGCCGACGAGCTGCGCGGGGAGCACCGCCGCACACGCTGGCTGCGCATCGTGCTCGCGTCCGCCGCGCTCGGGCTCCTGCTCGGCGCGTTCGGCCTCGCCCGCGACCTCCACGCCCTGCCGACGAGCTACTTCGCAAGCGGCAGCGGAGGCATCGTCGTGCTCGACCTGTCGACGAGCGTCGACGCGCAGAAGTCGCAGCGCGTGATGCGGGTCCTCCAGTCACTCTCGGAGACCGAGGGGAGGATCGGCCTCGTCGTCTTTTCGGACAGCGCGTACGAGATGCTGCCGCCGGACACACGGAGCGAGGAGCTGCGTCCGCTGCTGCGCTTCTTCGACCAAGGCCCGGTCGGGTTCGGTCGGCCGCGCGGCTTTGGCGGACGCGGCGGCGGCGCGGCCCCGAACCCTGCCCAGCCGAGCGAGGAGAGCCCCTGGTCGCTCTCCTTCCGTGGCGGCACCCGGATCTCGACCGGCCTCGCCGAGGCGCGCGAGGTGATCGCCCGCGAAGGCGACAGGTCGCTGTCCGTCCTGCTCCTCAGCGATCTCGACGACTCCGGCTTCGACACCGCTGCTCTGACGGAGGAGCTGACGACGTACGAGCGGGACGGCATCCGCCTGCGCGTCATTCCGCTGTTTCCGGCCCCGGAGGACAGGAAGCTCTTCACGGGTGTCGCCGGCAAGAGCGTGTTCGTCGACCGCCCGGAGCTGCTGCGGAACACGACCGTGCGCGAGCATCTGACGCTCGTCGGGTCCTCGCCGTGGGCGCTCGTCTGCGTGGGCGCGGTGCTGCTCGCGCTGCTCGCGCTCAACGAGCGGTGGGGCGCGCGCCTGACGTGGGGGAGGGCGTCGTGAATGCCCCGGGCTGGCTGCGGCCCGTCGGGGGCGTCGTCGCCGTCGCGGCGCTCGTCCTCGCCGCTTCCGTGCTCGTCGCACTTGCGGCGGACGTGCTGCGCTGGGATCGCGGGCTCCGCGACGGCGACGCCGCGTACGCTGCAGGCGCGGCCGTCGCCTGGCAGCCCGACACCCTTCTTCCGCGCGGCGTCTCCGCGTCGCTGCTGGGCGTCTCCGACGACGTCGACTACCGCCAGGCGGTCGATCAGTTCTGGCGGAGCAAGCCGCGCGATCCGATTCGCGTCTTCGAGGACGTCACGCGCCGCAGTGCCGCCGAGCGCACGCTCGGGCGTACGTTCGAGCGCGATTCGGAGGCGAACCGGCGGTCGCAGCTCGCGGTGCTTCGCGCAGCGATGATGCTCGAGGAGGCGCGCAACTCGCCGACACAGCGCCAGGTCTTCGTGCGCCGGGCGATCGAGTTCCTCGACCGGGCAGTGGTCATCGATCCGTCGAACGAGACGGCGGTCTACAACCTCGAGCTGGCGCTGAAGCTCCTGCGCGCATCGGGCTCGGGCGTCGCGGGAAGCGGCGACACGCGTTCGCCGCTGCCGAGCCCCGGTGCGGGCTCGGCGACCAGCGGCAGCGGGTTCTAGACCACTGACATGTCCGTCAGCTTCCTCACGCCGTGGGCGGCGCTCGTCGGCCTCGTCGGCGTGCTCGGCGTGGTCGCGTTCCTGCGTGGGCGCCGGCGCTCCGCCGCTGTCGCGGCGTCCCTCGGCCTGCCGGCCGCCGGGAGGCGCTCGACCGTCGTCGACGTCACGCTCCTCTGCGTCGTGGCCGCGCTCGTCGCCGCTGCCGCCGCTCAGCCGGTCGTGGCTCGGTCGGAGGACACGAGCGGCCGGGAGGGCTCGGAGGTGCTGGTCGTGGTCGACGTGACGCGGTCGATGCTCGCCCGCCGCGCGCCGACGGAGCCGACCCGGCTCGACCGGGCACGC